>DATJII010000042.1:0-28862 GCA_035493435.1 Candidatus Limnocylindria bacterium
TAGGATTTGAACCTACAACCGATCGGTTAACAGCCGATTGCTCTACCATTGAGCTACTCTGGACCCAGAGCGGACGCGAAAGCTAGCGAGGGAGACGGAAAGCCGTCAACGGTTTTTAAAAGAAAATCGATTCCCGGCCTGCGCCAAATTCGGGAGAGAGGGGACCCATCGGTTAGCTGCCTTGGTCTTCGGGATCGGTCGACTCGCAGTCGCAGTCGGGTTCGACGGCGTCGGCCGCCAGCAGCGCTTTAGCGGCTTCGGCTTGATCTTCGGGGACTTGCAGCAGGACCTCTCCCACCAATCCGCCAAGGCCGCTCAAGGAGGTATTCTCGCCGTTCTTCAGTACAGAAAACCCGGCGGCTTGGAGGCGGGCCGCGTCGACGTCGGCGGAGGCGGCGTTGATATGGCGCACGACGGTCACGAGTTCCATGCTGGGAATCTACCACGTACGAGGTTGCGGCTCAACTTTATCGGCAGGTGGGGGGACACGAACCGAATGGTTGCCGCCGAGAGCGAAACAGGCCCGTGGCATAGGCCCCTCCGACCCGCCCAAGGCAACCTAAGCCGGAATCATACGGTCGACTCAGTCGTCCTTGCTTGATCTTCCTTCGATCTGCTTCGTTGTTCGTCGGTTACGTATTGGACAATACGCGCCCTCCTCACGCCTCGCAGTTCGAAGGAATCTCCGGCACAAGGACTTCCTTCTCAACTGCATGAGTCCGGCTAAGCGCACCCGCCAAAAAAAACGGGAGGGCGAGACTCCGTCGAGCCCTGCTATCGGTGAGAGGCTTCGCCTGGGAACCGCAAACCGTTGGAACGAAGCCTTTTGTGCTTGGGAAACATGCTGAAGGCCGGACCACACTCTTCGATACCCGTGCGTTTCATCGAGACGAAGCGCCTAACCAGTGTTTGGGCTCGACGGAGTCTCGCCCTCCCGTTTTTGGGAGGCGGCTTCGTATGCTTGGGCCGACGACGATTGCCAACTCTTCCAGATGCTGATGCCGTGGCAGCACAGAGCCGGGCCGGCTGCGCTACCTTCATTCATTCAAAACAGCGCGGACTGGGTCAGGGGTGGTTCATCGCTGATTTCGGCGAGCAGGCCCTTGAAGCCGTAGCGCCGATAGAGTTCACGCAGCTGGGGTTTGTCAGGGTCGCCCAAGGCCAAGGCGGCGAGTTCCGGTCCGCCTTCGAGGTTCATCTGCAAACGGATCATTTCCTGGTTCCGGCGGACGTTTTGCGCGGCACCCAGCAGGTCGGCTCGGAGCTTGTCGGCCTTGATTTCCATGAGGCGCGTCAGGACCGACTCGGCGGTGCCGAACCTTTTCAGCAGGTCCGTGGCGGTCTTCGGGCCGACACCGGGGACACCGGGGATGTTGTCCACTGCATCGCCTATCAGGCTGAGCCAATCGACGATGCGTTCGGGGAGCACGCCGGTCTTGGCCTCGACGTCGGCCGCCGTCCAGATCTTCTCGGTTTTGTCGTTCGGATTGAAGATTCCCACGCGATCCGAGACCAGTTGCATGAAGTCCTTGTCGGAACTGGCGATGATCGTGCGGAAACCGGCCTGGTCAGCGCGCTGGGCGTAGGTGCCGATCCAATCATCCGCTTCGGTCCCTTCGCGCTGCCAGGAGGCAATGCGCGCCGCCGCGAGCCACGCCAGGAGTTCCGGGAACTGGCGCTCCAACCCTTCGGGCGTGGGCGGACGGGTCGATTTGTATTCCGGCAGGATGGCCATGCGCTCGGCGGCCAGTCCGGCATCCCACACCACCAACAAATGCGTGGGCTTGAGGACATTGATCATCTTCAGCGTCATCTTCACGAAGCCAAAAATGGCGTTCGTGGGCGCGCCGTCCGGGCCGTTGAGCGACCGGATGGCGTGAAAAGCGCGATAGGCGTAGGCGTGCCCATCTATGATCAACAGCACCGGCGCGGGACCGGCTGGGATAACTTCCGACATGCCCGCTAGCCTGTGGTGCCACGCGGCTGGAAGTCAGGCAAAAAGGATCGTGGCTGGCGATCCGCACCGCTTTGCGATAGCCTCGCCGACGTGCCACAAGATCCACTGGCCACGCTTAAGAAAATCGGCGCCGATGTCGCCTCGTCGGTCCGCGAGGACGATGAGGTATTCGACGAGAGCAAGCCGCCCAACCGCCTCCAGCGAATCAGTCATTTCTGGTCGTTGGTGTGGCGTTTTTTCTGGGCGAACCGTTGCCACGTCCGCGCCTCGGCGCTCGCCTATACCACGCTGCTGGCGATGGTTCCCCTGCTCGCGGTGTCGATCAGCGTGGCGCTGGCCATCTTCCAAGGAGCCGGCAAGGACAAGCTGAAAGGCTGGATCCAGGAGCTGGTGGTCAACGTGGCCCCCGCGCTGGAGCAAGCCACCGGCGCCCCCATTTCCGATCCCCATACCGGAACTGCGGTTCCTGTCGACGATCCCCTGCTCTTTCCCGATAGCCCCGCCAACACCGACGCCCTCACTGGGAAAACGGTCGTGCCTTCCAACACCGGCCCAACGCCGGAAAAGGTCGCCAAGAAAAAACGTGAGGCCACCATCAAGCAAAGCGAGGTCGTGGACAACATTGTCGAGTCCATCGGCAACATCAAGGCCGGCACTATTGGTGCCACCGCGACCGCCGGTTTGCTGTTTGCCGCGATTTCCCTGCTGCGAACCATCGAGCGGGCGTTTAACGACATCTGGGGTGTCACCCATGGCCGCAGTTGGTTCTGGAGCATCGTGCTTTATTGGGCCGTGATGACCTTGGGCCCCATCATCCTATCGATCGGCGTTAGCTCGGGTTATCTCAAAGCGGCCATGGAGCACGCCACCTGGCTGGAAGGAGTGCCGGGGATCAGTATTTTCAAATCGGCGCTGCTCCCGATATGCACCTTGGCGCTGGGTTTCAGTCTGTTCTACCAGTTGATGCCCAATATCAAGGTGCAGTTCAAAGCGGCGTTTGTGGGTGGTGTCGTGGCCGCAGTCCTGTGGTACGCCAACAACCAAATGTCCGTGATCTACAACACCAAGGTCGTCACCTACTCAAAAATCTACGGCAGCTTGGGTGCCGTTCCCCTCTTCCTGGTGGGACTTTACTTCTCTTGGATCATCCTCCTGTTCGGCGCCCAGGTGGCCTACGTGTACCAGAATCGGCAGGCTTACCTCGCGGAGCGGCAGGCCCAGCGCGTCAACCAACGGGGTCGAGAATTTGCCGCGTTGCGCTTGATGGCCGACATCGCACGGCGCTTCCACCTTAATCTGCCGCCCCGAGCTATTTCGCCCTTGGCCAATGACTTGGGTGTGCCACCGCGTCTGGCGACGCAGATCCTGCAGTCCCTGGCCGACGGGCACCTCATCGTGGAAGCCAGTGGCAATGATCGCGCTTACGTCCCTGCCCGCCCCTTGGAGCAAATTACGCTCAAGGACATCATCGAAACCATGCGGACCGGCCAAGGACGCCAGATTCACACCGCCGACGATTCGATGCGGTCACTGGTGAGAAATGAGTACGCCGAGATTACCGAAGTGGAAACCGCACGATCCGGCCAAACCAGTTTGGCAGAACTGGTGCATCGCGCAGGAATACCCGATGCACCGGCTCCGGTGCCGACCGTCGCCCAAGCCGTCCAATCGGCTGAAGCGGTGGAAAAAGCAACCAAGTCGACCCCTCCAGACTGACGGAGGTGGGGCGCACGAATCCTGGCAGGAGGGGCTCGATCAGGCCGCTTTGGCCACGGCCCGTTGCGCCAGCGCATGCAACATGCTGGCAAAAATCAAACGACCGTCTTCACTGCCGATCTGCGATTCACAGGCGCGGTCTGGATGAGGCATCAGCCCGGCGACATTGCGGGCTTCATTGCAGATTCCGGCAATATTCAGGAGTGAGCCGTTGGGATTGGCGGACTCGGTGAGTACGCCAGCGGCGTCGCAATATTGCCAGAGGATCTGGCCCTTGGCTTGCAAGCCAGCCAGCGTGATCTCGTCGGCAAAATAGCATCCCTCGCCGTGGGCGATGGGTATTTTGAGCAACTTCCCCTCGGGAATGTGGCTGGTAAAAGCCGAATCACGGCTGACGGTCTTCAGGAAAACCTGTTCGCAATGGAACTGGAGATCGCGGTTCCGCACCAGGGCGCCGGGAAGCATTCCCGCCTCGCAAAGGATCTGGAAGCCGTTGCAGACGCCAAGCACCATTCCGCCGTTCGCGGCGAACTGTTGGACGGCCTGCATGACCGGGCTGAACCGGGCAATGGCGCCGCAACGCAGGTAGTCGCCATAGCTGAATCCGCCCGGAACGATGACGGCGTCGGCAGCGCCCAACGAGGCGTCTTTGTGCCAGACCAATTCGGACGTGTGGCCCATGACGCGGACGGCGTGGACGCAATCCTGGTCGCAGTTGGAAGCTGGAAATTGAAGAACGGCGATGTGCATGGAAGGCAACGGGTTACTCAATCTCCAACCGATAATCTTCGATCACCGGATTGCTGAGAAACCGGCGGCAGGCCTCATTGAGCGCCACCCGTGCCGCTTCCGGCTCGGTGCCTGGGGCAAGATCGATCTCGATGTACTTGCCGACGTGCACGCCCGCGACGGCAGCGTAGCCCATGTGGGCCAGTGCGTTTTCGACTGTTTTGCCCTGGGGATCCAGGACCGCCTTCTTCGGAGTGATGACAATCTTTGCTTTCATGAGCCGGGCTGGTAGCCCCGTTGAGTCCCCCGAACTCTGCGAGACGCAGCCATCTATCGCAATGGATTTTCTCAATCCGGATGGGCGAAAGCACGCCATGTCTCCCTTATCACCACGGATCGACCTGCTGGCCGCGACCCCGCAGGGGTCACAGATAGTACCCGGTTGGTTGAGTCACACCACCGGTCAATAAACGGCTGTCTAGCGCGCGCCTGCCTGCCTAAATCGCCCGGAGTCGCCATGCGCGCGAACCAGTGCCGCTTAAGTATGCGCGGCTGGGCTATGGCTTGGGCTGCTTCGCGATGTCCGAGAGAATAGAACCGATCACAATAGCTTCCCGGAGGCAGTACCCGCTTGCTTGCTCGCGCTTCCACCTGGTTGCTATTTCGCCTATTTGGCGCTCGCACTTGCGATGGGACTCTATACCGGTGGTATCGCTGCGCTCAACCACCGGCTACCCGCTGTGATCCCTCCCGGATCGCCCCCAACTCAGTACGCCGACCAGTCGGCGGCAGGCCAGAGGTAGAGGGCCTGGTTGTGGAGCGTGTTCAGGATGTCGGGCGCAAAATTGTCGTCACGCATGCGGACGAAATAGGCGCTGTGCCCACGGATCCACGGACCCGAGCCGGGCGCGGACGGCCAATTATAGGTCTCTCCGTCCTGGATTTCCCCGGTTTTGTCCCGGAAGTATTCCCGGCCGAGCTGTCGCACATAGCGGTCGTGTTCCGTGACCACGGCGCGCGCAATCGCGTCACGCCCCAAAGGCGCATAGTTTTGCCATTGGGTATGAGTAAAACCATCCACCGCATCCAAGAATTCCAAGCGTGTGACTCCGAAACCGGAAAAGTCGTTCTGACGAATCCCCGGGGTATAGGGTCCACCGGCAGGAGCCCCGTCATAAGGATCGCCGGTGCCACTTTCGCCCGACTTGATCAGCGCTGCCACCGTCTGGGCGGTGGTATCGAAACCGTATTTGCCGCCCGCCGTGGAGAACGCAAGCAGGTAGGGGAAATCAATGGGCGCCGTATTCTCGCGATGATGATTGGCATCATTCAGAACCATTTGCAGCCAGTACCATTGGTGGCTCTTCAGTTCCCAAGTCGCCACCGAGTGATCCCACAGCGGGATATTCTCATGGTTGATCCGGAAGTGCGGGGCGCTATGAAAAACGAACGCCGTATACCAGGAATGGGGATCGACGGGATAACTCGGAAACATCGGGGCGACGTTTCCTTCCAGGCGATGGGTGTGCATCAGCTCCCACAGCCTTACCGTCAGCCAGCGCGCAAAGGAGTAACTACGGATTTGGTCGTCCGCGGTATTACCGTCGGCAGTAATGCTGGGGACGGAAATATCCGTGCGATACGCCCAACCCGAAACCTCCGATAAATAAATGACGACGTCGCCCAGTTTAGTGGTTCCCAGGGCTCCGGCGAAATTGTCGGCGACGACCTGGGCCGCATAGTTGGTCGGGTGGGAATCCTTCGGGCTTTTCATGGGCAGCCATTCGTTCCAGATGGGCAACTGCAAGGCCACGGGCATGTCCCGCATATTGAGAGTATTCGTAAAGGACACCTGGATGTTCGTGGGATTGAACATATAACCCCAACTCATGGAGTCCTGGGGCGCCACCCATTTCAATCCCGCTCCCGCCGCCCATTCCACATACGGCCGGCTCGATTGGCCGGGCCCGGGTTGGTAAGGCGGATCCCACGGCGTGCCCACCGTCGGCTCCGGGGAACTGCGGATATAGGCGGCGATCTGGCTGGCCTGCGTCGAGTCCAGGCCGTGAAACCGTGACCGATGGTAGATCGAATAATCCGAGTAGCCGAAAAACTTGAGGTCCGAGCCATCGGTCGCATGGCAATCGGCGCAACCCGCCAGGATCGGGGCGCCTCCCGGAAATTCCACCAAGGTGGCATTGGTCCACAACCATTTGCCTGTCTCGGCGTCGGCGGAAGTGTAACTTCCCGCGGCAGACATGGGCAGCACCGGGGTATTGGCCGCACCCAGGATGCGCGTGACCGTACCGATCACCCCCCCATTGGAATCGTCCGCCACCGTCTGCATGGGTTGTCCGTTGGGATCCAGCACCCGCACTTCAAGCACCCGGTAGCCGATCGAGAGGTTGTCCGACTTGGTGTAGGTGAAAGTCAGCGTATTCCAGGCGCCCGGGACAAAGGAGAGTCCAGGCATCCGGAAACTCAGCACCGCATAGGGTCCGCCCATCCCGCCGCTCTTGCTCGCCGGATAGTCGAAGACGCACGTGGTATTATTGAGGGAAACTGAGGATCCCGTCTGGCTGCAAGTGACTGCCCCCTTGTCCTGGAATCCGAGCCCCTGCATGCGGAACCAGAGGGTCTTGGCGTTCGGCGGGGCATAGAACGAATAGGTTGCCGATACTGGCGTCTGGTATCCCAGCACCTCCAGCACCGGGAAACTTCCGGTCGCGACCGGCGGAGCCCACTTCTTGCCCCGGGCCATATCGGCCAGGAAATCGTATTTCGGAACCGCCCCGTCACCCGCCGGGTTTTCGATATAGTCCGCCAGGCCATTGCCATCGGAATCCGCAGGCGATCCATCCCAGGCCGTCGCGATATAATGAAAACCCAAATCGACCTTCGTTGCGCCTTCCTTTTCCTGGCTGGCCTGGGTCGTATAGTGAAACAACCCCGCGTTGGTGGCACTCCGGCTTCCGGCGTTGACCCAGTTCGTGGTGGTCGAATACCAAGGACCCAGCAGGCCACTGGCGTAGGTGGCGCTGCCGGTACCCAGATTGATATTGTGCGTGCCACCCGCCGGGGTGGTATTGGCGAACCCGTTGTAGTCGACGACCGCCGGCGGAGGCGTCAGGGTCGTATAGACCCAGTGATTGTAACCGCCCTGGTCGAAGACATTGTCGGTCGCAACCCAAGGCGGATTGATCGTGGCCGCCTGGGAATAGGACAAGTTTACCTTGGTCCGATAGAACAAATTGTTTTGGAGCGTCGCAGCGAGCGGGGTGTTGGTATTGTACCCGCCCGGAGAGCGAAAGATCTGCAGGACACCGCCCACAAAAGCGTTATTGATCAAACTGATTGAAACCGGATCGACCGTCGCGGGCACGAAATAGATCCACATGTTGGCGAATTGGCAGTCCTTCGCGGCAAAGGAGGTCACCGGGAAATAAGTCTGCTGCCCCGAATACTGCCACAGCCAGAGGAGCGATCCACAGCCACTCCCGCCAAACATATTGGCAGCGGTGAATCGCAGGCTGATGACCGGATGCACGGTGGTGGCACACTTCACCGCCAGCATTCCCCAACTCAGGTCACCGTCCAACGGGGACTCCTGCACCAGTTGAAACTGGGCCAGCATGTTTAACCTGTTGGGCAGCCCGGTGCTCATAAACGTCGAGGCTTCGCCCAGGTAAAACGCCGGCCCGTAACAGTAGCCAAGGGCCACGCCGTTGGTCGCCGTGACCCGGGCCCCCACCACCGTGTTGTTCCGGCAGGCGTAGTCGAGCACGACATAATGATATCCTATATCGGGAACGCCGCCGTCACGATTCACCACCGGGGCCAGGACGAGGTCATTGGTGATGACGGTCGGAAGCCCCAACGGGGACTCCGTCGTCAACGTGGCCAATTCGGCGGCCAGCCTGGCATCGATGTTGGTCACGCCCGCATCCCGGTAGGGAGAGCCCGGCGCGAGGTAATGATACCCACCCATCGCCTGGGCAAAAACGCCGTTGGTGGACCCGGGCCACCGATTGCCGCCGCCGTCACTCCAGTCCGCCAGGTCACCCGTGGCCTTGGTGGCGTTCGTCACCACCAGGCAATTCCGCAGCGTCAGGCTGCCGCCCAAATAGGCCGCCGGATGAATGTTCGTGCATCGATCCGCCGTGACATGCTCATAAAGGGCGGTGGAGGAAGAACCCACGGCGCTCACCTCGTTGCAGCTTTGCAACAGGGCGTTGCCCAGGTAGACGGACGATCCGGCGCCGACCTGGAGCGCGTGGTTGTCCTTGAAGAACTGCACGCTGCAGAGCCGGTTGGATTGGCCGTTATTGAGGGCCAGGGCTGTGGCATTGTACGAAAAACGGACGTATTTCAGGTTCAACGCAGGCGCATCCGAGCCCAACGAGAGCGCCCCGGACCCGTAGGCCGATCCCGAAATGACCCCGGTGCTGCCAGTCGCCGCAGCCCCAACGGAATTGTCATCACGGGCGGTAAATACTACCGGAAGATAAGGAGCCGTATTGCAATTCACCGGCCCGTGGATTTGCAGGGTGTGGTACGGCGCCGAGCCCGCCACGGCCAGATCCATTTTTATGACACTGCCGCCTTCCAGCGTGGTGGTTCCGTAGCAGTGATTGATTCCCGTGATGAGGTAGGTGGTATCCGAGCGGAACACGTAGTTCGTGAAGGTTACGCCGGAAAGCTGGAGGTAGTAGTCCAAAACCAGGCGAGGCGTGGACAGGGTCGCCAGGAGAGCCGGGCTGGGGCTGTTCATGGACAAGGCGGGCGCCCCATTTCCGGTAGGTGCCGCAGGTAGCGCCTTGGCATCCGGCAGCACCATACTTGTCAACGGACGCTCTGGAGGAAGCTTTTCGACGACCGACGGCTGGGCTGCCGATAGAGTGCTCCATTCCACCGCCTCCACGAGGAACTGCCGGTCTGCAGTTTGAACGCCCGACACCACCCTGCCCTCGGCATCCAGTCGGAGCCAGCGTTTGCCGACAAAGACCTCGCCACTGACCGTGGGCCCAGACGCTTGAAAGGCCTTCCCGGTGCCAATGGTCATGGAACCCCAATCAATATCACGGTCTTCAGCACGGAACGCTTCCGAAACCATGGCTCCAATTTCCGCTCCACCAGCAATAGCCCCTGATCCTGCCCGCGAAACGTGAGTCGCTGGGTTCAGGAACTCGGTCACCACTTCCAGGCGGGTGTACTTGGGATCAAAACCAAACGCCAGCGGTGAAGGCAGACCGGCTTCCGTGGCCAGCAAAACATCTTGCTCAAAGCCACCTACCGTCACCGTATACCGGAGATCGGCTTTCACGCCCTCGAAACAATCCGGGAAGACCACCTGATTTTTGCCAACCAGATACCCCTTCGCAGATCGAACGGTGGCCAAAACAACCGCCTCCCTCGTCAACGAGTTGAAGTAGCGGAGGGCCAGGACGTGGCTGCGAAGCGTCCTTCCGTCAGGGAGTACTGTGTGAACGTAACCCGGTTTGCCGGAGTTCCCTTCAAGCTGGATTTGGAATTGGAGTCGATCGGCAACCGCCACTCCGTCCCGTTGTTCGAAAACCGGGCTCGATTCCACCCATTCTCCCCGCTCGTCGCGACGATTCACTCCAGACTGCAAATGGACATAGGAGTTGGTGACCCAGGATTTCTCCCCTCCGGCGCCGATGGCAAGACGGGTGGTGCTTACAGCCCTGGAATGGGGTCCCGTGGGGACGGATTCGAGAAGGGTTTCATTCGCGGAGTCGAAACGCCTTGGCGCTGGCGCAGAGTCGGCAACCCCAAACGATACAGTCGAAGCCGTCGCTGGAACCGCCAAAAGCAGTATCCCGACAAACATCCGCACCATCCTTGAAAACCGGGGAAATCTCATACGCTCCAAAAAACACACATCCGTGCCAACCCCTTCCGCCCAAGCTCGTAAACAGCCGAAAGAGAATGTCGGCCTCCTCAAAAAACGAGCCCGCCCATAGGCTTATCGGCGGACTCAGACCAGAAGATTACGTGAATCTTGAACAATCGTGATTGGTGAATGGCATTCTCGTAGCAAATTCTGGTTACTTGGCTCCATTCCGCAAGCGCAATAAATGCAAAGTACTGAATTTGAACGATATTAAACAGAGTTCCACAGCGTTTTTTTGCAAAATGGACTCTCTCCAGTCCCCCGCTAGACAAGGTTGGCGTTTGACTAAAAACCTCACTTCTATTTGCAATGCAAACGCATCTCATGAAAACGATTCATTTCGCAGGCGAGAAAAAAGGCGGACGCCGCCAAAACTGAGCGATTGGTTTTCGAGGGTATGCAGTTCTGCGGCAAGCCCTTACCTAATGGTATGGGCATCGCGTGACGCTCCATGCGCTTCGGCGTTCGTTGAAAAACGCTGGGACCGGGTGCCATTCACACGCATTGCGCCATCGACGCCTGTCGACTCCGGGAGGCTGCCGGAAAACCACGTGACGCCCGAATGCCACATGGAGAATGGATCGTCATGACCATCATATCGTCAGGATCAATCCATCATGATATGAAGATATGAACGTTCATCCCCCTATGTGGCACACCGGGGGATTACGCAAAAATCTCGCTGACCACCCTGCCCTCGACGTCGGTCAGGCGGAAATCGCGCCCGGCGTAGCGGTAGGTAAGGGCTTCGTGGTTGATGCCTAACAGCGCCAGGAGGGTGGCGTGCAAGTCGTGGACGTGGACTTTTTCGTCGGCACAGTAGAAGCCGTATTCGTCGGTGACCCCGTAACTGTGTCCGCCTTTTACCCCTCCGCCAGCCAGCCACATGGTGAAGGCATGGGGATGGTGGTCGCGGCCATCCGTGCCTTGAAGGGTGGGAGTGCGTCCAAATTCGCCACCCCACATTACCAAGGTTTCGTCCAGCAAGCCGCGGGATTTGAGGTCCCGCAATAGCCCGGCGATCGGCCGGTCCACTTCCCTACCCAACCGTCCATGGTCTTTGGTAAGGTCTTCGTGTTGATCCCAGTATCCATGGGTCACCTGCACAAACCGAACGCCGCGTTCACTGAAGCGACGGGCCAGAAGGCATTGGCGGGCGAAAGAGGCGGTTTTGGGATCGTCGAGACCGTAAAGGCGTTTGGTCGCCTCGGTCTCTCCGGCGAGATTCATGGTTTCCGGCGCTTCAGTCTGCATCCGAAAAGCCAGTTCGAACGACTCAATACGAGCCTCCAAAGCCGGATCGTGCCCGGACTTGGCCAGATGTTGGCGGTTCATCTCCCCGAGCAAATCCAACTGGGCGCGCTGCAACGGAACATTTTCGTTGGGGTCGTGCAGATAGTTAATCGTCGCCTGTTCGACCGGGACACCTCCCCCAATGGGTGTTCCCTGATGCACGGCGGGCAGGAACGCACTCGACCAGTTGCCTACCCCGCCATGCCCCATGGTGGGATTGACGGTGATGAAGCTGGGCAAGTTCTGGTTCTCGCTACCCAAGCCATAGGAGATCCAGGAACCCATGCTCGGGCGGACAAAGGTATCCGAGCCGGTATGAAGCTTGAGCAAGGCCCCGCCATGAGCCTCGTTCGTACCGTGGATCGATTTCAAAAGGCACAGGTCATCTGCGCAGGCTCCCACCAACGGAAAGAGATCGCTGATCATCGCACCGCACTGTCCGTAGGGACGGAATTCCCACGGTGATTTCCGAAGGTTGGACGTCTTCGCGAATTGGACCCGCGGTTTGGCGAAGGGCAGCGGCTTGCCACTGTCACGAATCAGCGCGGGTTTATAGTCGAAGGTGTCCACATGCGACGGCCCTCCGTGCATGAACAGGAAGATGATCCGCTTGGCTCGGGGCAGGAACTGCGGCGGCCTCGCGGCGAGAGGATTCGCAGCCGTATCGGCCACGGCCCGATTCACGCTCGACAATAATCCCAATAGCGCCAGGTTGCCAAAGCCTGCACCACACTGGCGCAACATCTGGCGCCGTGAAATGGGAGGTGGAAGGGAATGTGGCATGGTGAGATTCCGGGCGGACCGTCAATCGCGATAGAGAAATTCGTTGGCCGCAAAAAGCGTCTGGCAAAGGGCGGACCAGGCCGCCGTCCGTGCCTCGGTCGGCGGGAAGGTACTCTCCACACTGGCCAGGAATTGGTACGCCCGCGCGGATTCGTCGTTCTCCGGAGGACGGCACAACACCCGTTCATACGCCTGGCGGATCCGGTCCCGGTCATCGGTGTCCCTCGCCAGGAGCGTCCGCGCCAGGGCCGTGGCGGAATCCTTGACCAGGGGACTATTTAGAAAAAAGAGCGCCTGGTGCGATACCACTGTGGGAACCCGCCGGGACATACCCACGCTGGGATTGGCGAAATCGAAGATGGTGAGGGCATCATACACACGGTCCCGAACGATCGGTAGATAGATCGTTCGCCTTGTCGAGGAGGCGGACACCTTGTCCTCCGGAGCGTACTCGTCGTTCTTCCATGACACCAAGGTGCCACCCACCTTTTCGTCGAGTCGTCCCGACACCTCCAGGAGGGCGTCACGGACCATTTCAGCTTCCAATCGTTGCCGGGGAAAATGAGACAGGTACCGATTCTCCGGATCGGCTGGAGACGTTTCCCTGGTTTGTTGCCGGTAAGTGGCACTCGCCATGATGAGCCGGTGCATGGCCTTGACACTCCAACCCGTCCGCATGAATTCCCGTGCCAGCCAATCGAGCAATTCCGGATGCGACGGCAAGTCACCCCTCACCCCGAAATTATCCGGCGTACGGACCAGTCCTTCGCCGAAATGAGCCTGCCACAATCGGTTGACGATAACCCGCGCCATGAGCGGATTGTCCGGACTGGTCAGCCAACGAGCCAGTTCCAGGCGGCCACTTTGTTTGGCCGATAAGAGCGGTGGCTCCCCCCGGTAAGCCGCGCGGATAAAGCCGCGTGGGACAGGATCCTTGGCGAGATTCAAGTGACTGCCACGTATATGCACCGGCAGATCGGCTGGCTGGTCGTCGGTCACCGACAACGCGAAGGAAGCGGGGGCAGGTGCGTGGGCCATCAAGGTGTCGTGTTCGTGCTCCAACTGCTCAATGGCTTCCCGCGTGGTGGGCGGATAATAGGGACGGGGTTCCTTGGGCAGGGCAAAAACCCCGGCGGCGCCGAAGAGGGCGTCGTAAGCCTCCACCTCGGCCATGGCTTTTCGGTCTTCGGTGGTCAGGTCGTTGAATTCCCACCGGGCCACGACACCTGCCTCAACCGGACGGCCCGGCTGGGTGGCGTGGGCCGCTATTTCAGCGGGCGCCAGGGCGCGGTCCAATACGCGGGCCTCGTCCAGGCGGCCCTTGAAATAAATATAGCCATCCTGCCGCCGTCCGAGCGCCAGGGATTGGGCGCCCGGCTTGCGGGGACGGTTGACCGTGGCCTCACCCGCGGGCCGCCCATCGCAATACAGCCTCAGCATCGCGCCATCATAGGTGGCGGCGATATGGTGCCACCTTCCCGCCTTGAGGTTATAACCTTCCGAAAAGACGGAGAAGACGTTGTCCTTGCCCCCGCCAATATTGAGGTACACCCCTGCCCGATCCCGGTGGATCACCAATCCAAAATGTCCCTCGGTCCATTCGCTGCCATTCTTGTTCAGCAGCCATCGCCGCGTATCCCCGTCGTTGGGGAACTCGTCGGTCAACATCCAGGTTTCCATCGTCAACTGCGGCGGATCCAAGTCCGGCCGGTGGGCGATCTCCAAATAATTATTACCGGAGGCCAGGAAGGCGCCCCCCACGATTCCCGGGGCCAGGTGCACGCCGTTGGTGCCCCTTCGCGAGTCCTCAAAGTCGTGGACAAACGTCGCCGCGCGATCCGGCGAAACCGCCAGGATATTAAGCGTGCCGCTCAACGTGTTGGTGGTCGCATCGACCATCAACAGCTTCCCGAGCCGCTCCACCAAACCCTTGTCGGGCGCAGGCCGGGCCGGGGTTGTGCCCTGGTCCGTCGCCGGGGCCGGAACTTCAGCGCCCGCCGCTGCTGCCAGGTAACTTGCGAAGTCGCGCTTCCACGAAGCGGTCAGGGCGGTATTGGCGTTCTGAATGGCTGCTGCCAGGGCGTTGGTATTCGCCACCAGCGACTTTTCATGCGCTTCCAGAGCCGCCAATTCCTGGGGTGAAGAAATGCACCGCTCATTGAACTTGGACACGAAGTCGAGATTGGCCATCGCCCTGGTGCTTTTGAATATACCCGCCAGGGCGTAGTAATCACGGGTGGAGATCGGGTCGAACTTATGGTCGTGGCAGCGGGCACAGCCCACGGTCAATCCGAGGAACGCCCGGGTGACGACGTCGATTTGTTCGTCCACCATGTCCATCACCAACTTGGGCTTGTCCTGTTCGGCCAGCATTTTGGGCCCCATCACCAAGAGGCCGGTCGCAATCCATCGATTGAAAATCACCTCATCTGGCACTCCGTTGGTGGGAAGCAAGTCGCCGGCAATCTGCTGGGTGGTGAACTGGTCAAAAGGCAGATCGTCGGCAAACGCTTTGATCACCCAATCGCGATATCTCCAGGCGTTGGCCATGACCTTATTTTCGTCCTGGCCGTTGGTGTCCGCGTATCGGGCCACGTCCAGCCACCAGCGTCCCCAGCGTTCGCCATAGCGCGGGGAAGCCATCAACCGGTCGACCAGTCGGCGGTAGGCGTCAGGTCGGGTATCGGCAATGAACGCCGCTACTTCCTCGGGTGTTGGCGGAAGGCCGGTCAAGTCGAACGTGGCCCGGCGAATTAGCGTGCGACGATCGGCAGGCGGAGCGAGGTGCAAGTCATGGGCTGCCAAGGACGTTTCAATAAAGGCGTCAATGGGGTTACCACTCTGGCCCACACGGCCCAGAGTCGGTGGTGCAACTTCACGAATCGCCTGAAAGGACCAATGCCCGGTTGGTGCGAAAAAGGCCTCTCCCCCGGGTGAAGCGGGCACCGCAACCAAACGCAGCCACGGTGTCACTACCAAAAGTGACAACAGCAAGGCCAGGGTTGAAAAGCGGTAGGGCATCTAGGGTGCGCCAAGTAAGGGACGATGGCGGCAGAATACCCATTCACGTCCGCTGGGCAACAACCCATCCGGAGGGAACCTAAATCTGAAGGCGCAGCGCACTCGGGAAAAGGGCTCCGAGCTGTTCCTGGAGACTGTTTCAAAAGTCTCTTAGAGCCGGAGCCGTTTCAAGACGCCCGGATCGGCGGAAGCGAGCACATACGTCTTGCTGTCATCGCTCCAACTGGCGGTGCCGTAGGAACTGATGTTCTCGATTTCCGGGATCGTCGAGCCGGGCTCTTTGGACAGGTGGGAGCGCGCCGTTACGAACAAATAGAGGGTGGTGTGCTCGGGCGAATCAAGGCAGACCAAGGAAACCGGGCGATCATGCCAGCGCAGGATCGCACAACCGACACCGGGCAACTGCTGGAGACAATGCGGCAAGGCAAAATCCTCATAGGCTTTTTTCTGGGCCAGATAGGCACGAATCTGCCCCATGTCCGCCGACAGCATATCCATCCGGTAACTCCGCCGGGCAGTCCGGACCATCCGATCGCGAAAGTCGGGAAACGAACTGTAGTTGGGTCGGTTAAACTGCAACGCCAGTAAAGTCCCCAATAACAGTACCGAAGCTGCGATTGCCAGACGAACCCAGACTCGTGGTTTGAAACTCTGTCGCTCCTGGAGCCGCTGGCCGTCGAGGATGGACTGCTGCAAACCCGCCGGGACCGGTATGCTGCGAAGCGCGCCACGAACCATGGACGCCGTGGCCAATTGTCGCTCTAGCCACTGCGAAAGCTCTGGATCGCCAGCGGCAAAAGTGAGGGCTTCCTGCACCTCTGGATCCTGGGCATCCGAAGTACCAGGCCGATACCGCAGAAGAATTTCCTGGGCTGTGGGTTTATCCATTCGCAACCTTCCTCGCCGCCGTCGTCCGGTCCGCCCCGAACAATTCTTGCAGCATCGCCATTCCACGGGAGATCCGGGACTTGATGGTCCCCAAGGGTACTTGGAGAATTTCCGCGATCTCATTGTACGAATAATCCTCGAGGTAAAACAGGGCCAGTGGCACCCGGTAAAGCTCATCGATTTGCGCCAAAGCCTCCCGTACTGTGACGCCATCCAACCGATACGATCCTGGTGGAGCTTGGACGGGGAGCTCCACTTCCACTTCCTCCAGCTCGAAATGCGGAAACCTCACCTGCCGTCGCTTTCCTCCCAAGTACTCGCGATGCAACGTGGTGAATAGCCACGTTTTCACCTTCGACAGATCACGAAGCTGATGCCCCTTGGCCGCCCAAAGATAAAACGTCTGCTGCGTCAGCTCACGCGCCTCGACTTCCGTCTGCGCCAGACTGTAGGCAAAACGAAAGAGTGGCTCATGGTACTGCGCCACCAGTTGTTCAAAATCCAAGGTATCCATCCCGCATTGCAGCCATCCATGGGAGTTTCCGAACGACAAAAGGTTCCCGAAAATGTCACAGGTGAAGTCTTCGGCACCAGAAATTTGCGGATTGCACCCCGTGTGCAATCCTGTATGCCTGCATAAGGTGCCCATGGAAGGGAACCGCGCCCGTCGGCCGGTTGGCCCACCTCCTGCGAGCCCACCCATGATGTCTGACCGCCAAGGCATTTCGCCATCGCAGTTGGCCGACTCTGGAAAGAGCCTCGGCAGGAGAGCGTTTACCCTGATCGAATTGCTCGTGGTGATAGGGATCATCGCGGTCCTGGCGGGAATGCTGTTTCCCGCACTCAGCAAAGCCCGGCGCAAAGCCGAAGGCATCCAGTGCCTCAGTAATCTACGCCAACTCCAACTTAGCTGGGCCAGCTACGCGTTCGACAACTTGGATCGACTCGCGCCCAACGGGGGCGGTGTCCGCAACCAGCCCATCGTTCCCGGCAGCCTGGGCTCGAACTGGGTCAACAACCTGATGACTTGGGAGAATGATCCGGACAACACCAACCTCGCGTTTCAGGCTACCGCCTCCTTCACCCGGTATCTGAGCTCGACGCCCGCCGTGTACCGTTGCCCCAGTGATCACGCCCTCAGCGAAACCCAAAAACGGCTCGGCTGGAAGGCGCGGGTACGCAGCTATTCCATGAACGCCATGGTCGGCGATGCCGGTCCCACCATGTATTACGGCATCAATCTCAATAACCCCGGCTATCGGCAATACCTCACCCTCCCGTCCATCCGTAATCCCATCCGGATCTTTGTCTTTCTGGATGAGCATCCGGACAGCATCGACGACGGTTATTTCCTAAACCGCCCGGACGACGGCGAATGGCTCGACCTGCCCGCCTCCTACCATAATGGAGCCTGTGAATTTACCTTCGCGGACGGGCATGCGGAAACCCATTCCTGGCGATTCCATGAAACGAAACCCCCGCCGGCCGAAGACGCCGCCAAACTTCCCTTGCCGATCAACGCTGACCGCCGGGCGGACTTTGAGTGGCTCGCGGAACGGATAAGTGTGGAGCGGTAAGCGGCGCTTGCCTTCCGCACTTACGGCCTTGAGCATCCTGCGGTGGCTCGCTTGCGCCTGCTCTATCTCGGTTTCGCGTTTCCTCCGGGGATTCATGCCCAGTTCCCGGATTTCAACACTGCCGGACACGATTGGGAGACTTCCTTTTCCAATGAACTCCGGAAACATTTGGAGATCCGGTACGCTGGGACCATGGCCTTCCCCCTGCCGCCCCCTCCCGCGAAAGCAGACCCAGCCAGCGGCATCCCCCATGACCTGACGCTCGTCGAGGAAAAGCCGCGCTGGTGGATGGATTGGAAGGCGGCCCAAAAACTCAAGGCCACGGTCCTGCAATGGGAAGAGGACGGCTGGGTTCCGGATGCCCTATTGGTCTATAATTTCACGCCCATCTATAACCACTTTACGCGGTGGTTTAAAAAGGTCTTCCCGGAGGTGCCGCGCGTGCTGTTCCTGCTCGACAGCGCCCAACTCGGCGAAACCATTCCGCCCGGTAAGCGGCTGCGCTATCGCTTGAAGCCGATGGTCGTCCTGGACGAAACCATGCTCGACGAATTCACCGCCTGCATCGGGTTGAGTCGCGATGCCCGGGACTATTTCGCGCCCCGCAACGTTCCCTTTTTTTGGTTGCCGGGCGGCTGCACTACGCCACCCGGTCCAACCCGCGAATTCCTTCCCCCCCGGACGGGTCGGAAACTGCGCTTTGGCTATTTCGGCTCGCTTAGCGACCACGCCGGTGCCTGGCGCCTGGCCCAGACCTTTGCGCGGTCGACGTTGGACCACGAGTTCCACCTGACCGGTCCCGGCAAGAACCCCGAAAAGTTCGTGGAACTCGCCCGGCGGGATTCACGGATCCACTTCCATGGATTCCTGGAGGCGGACAACGTGCTGCCTTTTGGCCGCAGTTGCGACGTACTGGTCAACCCGCGCCTGCCTGGTTTCGGCAACCGGAATTGCTTTCCTTCCAAGTTATTTAATTATGCAATGTGCGCCCGATCCATCATCTCCACCCGCCTTTCGGGGGTGGACGAAGTGATCGGCCCGGAAGGGTTCTACGTGGGCACGGGAGATTTCGACCGGGAGCTCGATCGATGCCTCGCCAGCGTCGCGCAACTCGATCGGGCGGAGTTGGATCGCCATGGCCGGGCGATCTATGAACGAATCCGGACGGGGTATGATTGGGCAACGCAGGCCGCCGGGGCGGCGCAGTTCCTGGAGCAGGTGGTGACGAATACCCGGCAGGCCCTATAGCGACTGCGGCGACCCACCGCTGAAGGGCGAACGCCGGGCCTCAGCGGAAGAGGGTTTCCGGCTGCCAATGGAACGAATCCATCCTTTGGCCGGGTTTTCTTTCGCTATATAATTTCATTGCAGGAGGCAATGGCCCGGCAAATAGCCCCGGGATATTGCCGCACGGTATCCGCCCCGCCCCGCGCCGTGACCGCCGCCACTTTGACTCCGTCTGCCGCGGGCAACGCCAGATTCCCGATGGCAACAAACCCTTCATACCAGCCTGAGTCCTCCATGGGCGCGCAGAACACGCGGGCGTCCTTCAACATCGAGACGCCAATGGTCCCGAATATTTTCCTACCCTGCGCGGCATTCAGTTTCAAAGCCCTGACGGAAAGCCAGGGAGGCAGCAGGGCGATTTGTTGCATCATGCGCCAGCCTGGGGTGGAACGAAGCCGGGCTTTTTTAAGAAGCAGCCGGTAGTCGCGAGCGAATTCGGCAAATCCCTCGTCACTCTGAGTATAATCCGCAGGCCGTATTCCCACCAGATCCACGGCTCTGGGAAGGTTTTCGCCGGGTGGAACGTCCACCGCCGTGGAGAACTTCTTTCCCTTGAATTCAGGTTGTTGCGCCAGCTTCCAAAGCACGGCGCAAACAACCGGTGCGTCCCCGCCCATGCTCTCGCGATAACGCGCATTGATCCGCTCACGCCAGGCAAGAAGCGGGGTAAAGTCTAGAAAGTCGACAACCTCGAACAACGGCCTATCCCGTGGTGAGGGCTGGACGGACCTGATAACCGGCTGCGTCGAGGAACGTGGTTTGGGAAAGATTGGCGGAGACTTAATGCCCCAGGCCTTTTCCACTCGAAGGAGCATCTCCTGAATCGGCGCGCCATCGCTGGCGACGTGGTGAATTTGCAGCCACACATCCACGCTGCAATAATCACTTGAGAATCTTGCGACAACGTTTAGTCCGCAGCAGCCGAGCGTTCGCCGCCACCGAAAGTCCGGTGGCAGACATCGCCCCGCCGATTCCGGCATCATCTCAAACGACACCTGGCAGGCGCCGCCGATTCTTCGCAGGTCGGGCCGCTGCGAATCGATCGAGATCTCCCCGGCGTTCCGATTTAGCTCCGCCTGGGCCATCTTCAATAAATGCTGAGGACGTTCGCGTTCGGGCAATTCACCGGTTGCCGCGTGGGCGGCACAAAGTGCATTGGATATTTTAGAGATTTCACTCCTGGCTGGCGCTCGGCCATCTGCCTCCAGCAAATAAGGCTCGAGTTTTTCCAGCCGTCCGTCATCCGAGAAGCGCGCAACTACTATGTCTGGCCGGTCCGGCACGCGCTCGACCAGATGTGTTCCATGACGCAACCCCCAGCGGGCTTCAGGCTCGTTGGCGATGAAGGCCGTCCATCGTTTGACAAAGTGGGCCTCGGCGGATTCGCGTGACAGTTCAGGGCGATTTTCCCGAGGAACATCTGAGAACAGGTCGAGGCCAAACGCGCTCAGGCCAAATTTCGTTCCATCCGAGCGCAATCCCAGGCCCAAGGTGCGCCTCCAGCAATCGATGGTCGTGCCGGTCAACACGGCGAAGGGGGTGCGCACGAGCACGAACGCAAGGCTTGCCGCAGTGACCCATGCTCGTTCCAGCAGAGGAGCGTTCTCTCCACTTGAATCGTTTGTTGGTTTCCCGCCCGTTGACATGGCACGCATTTAAGGGAGAGCAGACGTGGACTGATTTAGTGATCTTCCCCCATTACAACGTGGCTCCCAAGGTTTCGGATGCCTTCGGACTCAGCATTTTCTTCCGAATGATGCAGACGGAGGCATTCCCCCAACAAGCGAACCCGGCGTATCACCACTCACTTCCACCTCGTTACCCCGGTGGCTACGGGGCGACACCGATTTACTTTTTCTCTGGCGCCGCCTTGGCGGCGGCCAGTTGCGCGCGGGCTTCGTTCAGATCCTTGACCACGCCACTGTATTTCTCTGCCAATTCATTATAGCGAGCAACGGCCTGGTCGCGGGTCGCAGCCAGTTTCCCGATCTGTTCGTTGCCCAACTTGATCTGCGCATCCCGGTCCGCCACCGCTTTTTCCCAGGCGGACAGGCTACCCTGGGCGCCATCGCGCTCGGCAACGGCCTGGCCAAGTTCCCGGGTAAGTTTGGTGACCTGTTCCGACGCAGCGCGCTCCGCCTGGCTGGCCTGGGTCACTCGATCACGGAAGCCTTCCAGGTCGGCGGCGCAATCCGCCCGCGCTTTCCTGGCTTCTTCGAGCTTGGCGGCCTGCTCGAATCCCACCCGGGTGAGCCGCGCCACATCTAAGTTCAAACTCCGGTTCGCCACCCATTGGACCACGCACAGTCCCGCCACCGCCAGGATGCCAGCCAGGTTGATATAATGAAGAGCCTTGCTCATGGCGCGGTGTGGGCGGGGATTTCCTGGTCGCGGATCTCAAAGGCAACCTTTTCGATGCCCGCGGAGCGCACCCTATCCAGCACGTGGATCATGTCGCCATGGCGCGCGTCCCGGTCGCCGCTGATGAAGATTCGCAGATGATCGTTGGTGCGTTTCATCGCGGAGAGCGCGCCCACCAGTTCGTTGTTCCCCACCGGCTTTTTGTCCAGATAACAGCCGCCGGCCTTATCCACCGATATATTCACAAAATCCCGCTGGGTGTCGGCGGTGGAAGAGGTCGCGGTGGGCAGATTCACCTTCACGCTCTTTCGATTGACCATGCTCAGGCTCACCAGCATGAAGCTGGCCAGCAGGAAGAACATGATGTCAATCAGCGGGATGATCTCGATCCGCGCCTCCGAATGTTCGGCGGGAAGTTTGGAGCCTAATTTAACCGGCATGGCATTGGTTCCCCACGGTTCAGGCCTGGAGCGCGGTTCCCCTGTCGCGATCCCTTATCGCGCGCCCGCGGGCGAAGGCCTCCAGGTCGTGGCCATGGTGCCTGGCGGACTCGGACAGCAACTCGACATGGTTGATGGTCCGCTCCAGGCGGGAGCGATAACGGGCGAGCTGGCGATTGAAATAGTTATAAGGCAGCAGGCAGAGGATGGCAATCCCCAGCCCGCAGGCGGTGGCGATGAGGGCCTCGGCGATGCCGCCGCTGACCTTGGACGCCGCCAGTTGTTCGTCGCCCACGAAATGGAAGGAATGCATGATCCCAAGAACCGTGCCCAGAAGGCCCAGCAACGGCGCCAGGGTGATCAGCGTGCTCAGGACCCAGAGCGCCTTTTCGCCACGCTCGATCTCTTCCGAGGCGCGCATTTGCATCGCCCCCAGCAACGAGTTGTGGGCGTGCAACAAGCCATCGGCAATGGTGCGCAGATAAGGATTGGCGCTCGCCGCGGTGAGTTCCACCGCCCGGTCAAACTCGCCGTCGGCGATGGCCTGGAAGCTTTGGTCAATCTGCGGCGCCTTGGCTTCGCGCTGGTGCGCGGCCCAAAAGAGGGAACGCTCGATCACCACCACCACGGCGGTGAAGATCGCCCCCAGGATCGGCCACATGACGGGGCCGCCCTTGAAGAACAAATCAATAACTATATTGGCTATCATGGGAAAGGGGATTAACGGTGGATTTCAAACCGGATTACGACGTCATAACGACGCAGCGGACCCGTGCGAAAGCGCCAGCGTTCGCGGACGACTTTCAGGGCCGCTTCATTGAGCAACGGCCAGGGACAACCCGGCAAGGACTCGGCGGCGATGACCCGGCCCGTTTCGCCGACCGTGAAGCGAATCGATACCGGACTCTGCTGGCCTTCCTGGCGCGCCCGATAAGGATATTCCGGAGCGGGCTGACGTCCTTCGCCCTGACCGAAAGTCAATGTCTCGGCGACCAAGTTGCTGCCGTCTCCGGGGACACCCACCACGGCGGGGGCCGTCTCAGACGATTGGGTGGCTGGGCTGCCGTGAGCCGCCTGACTGGGGTCCACAATCTGAACCGGACCTTGGACCGGTACCGAAAAGGCGATAGCCGGACTGGGTTCGGCCACGGGAGTAAGTGCCGCCGCAGGGGTCGCGCTCGCCATCGGTGGCGCCGCGGGAGGAACCGTCGAGGACGGTGCGGGAGTGGAATCGGCAGGGCGCGGCAACGGATCGTTGCTCAGCTCCACCTTGATGGCTTCGGCCGGAGGAACCTCCACCGGCGCGATTTTTAACTGTGGCCGGGCATAGGGAAACGCCAAACCCAAGCCGCCTATCGCCAGACATCCCAGCCAGAGGGCCAGCGTCCCCACCTGCACCATTGATGAGTCTTTCATGGCCACGGAGATATTGCGAACAGGCCCCCGAGAGGGAGTCTCCCTGGGAGGCGTGGACCGAACTGTTTCGGCCGCAATGGGCAGGGCGGTCATGGCGTGGTGGAAGTAACAGCTTTGGACGACAATGCGACGGCCTCGCCCACCTCTCCCGTGCTTTTCCTGCGGGTAAATCGACGGAGGGCGAGGGCGAATCCTGTATAGACCAGCACCAGGCTGCCCACCGCTCCCAGCATGACGATTCCCTGCCCCACCCAGCCACCGGCTTCACCGGTATGCAATGGTTTGTTCAAGGTTCTCAGTCCTCGCCGAAAGCCCATGTCAGCCAGGGACTCGCTGCGCAAAATCGCCCCGTTATAGGGGTCCATCTGGAGTTGGGTGGGTAGCGGGGACCAGCCGTCCTTACGGCGCACCGAAACCACGGCGGCCTGGGGGCCGGGATTATTTCCAGCGCCTTGTCCACCCGGACGACGGCCTTCACCCAGAACCTGCGTCGGATTTCCTTCGCCGCCCCCCCGTCGCGGTCCGCCTTCCCGCCCGCCAGTCCGGCGGCCATTGCCCAGGCGAACGGTAATCTCCTCCCACTGGGTAATCTCCCTGGCAGCCACAGCGAACAAGGCCTGGGGTCCCAACCGTTTCTCCCCCGCTGCGGGAGTAGGCACAGTCACCGATGTTCCCACGGCTCCATCGCCCTCCGGGCGCTTGTAGAGCAAGTCGGCCAGGCCGTGAAAGGACATCAGCATGCCGGTCGAAGTAATAATTATAATGACGGGCGAAAACCAGAATCCCAGCGCATTGTGCCAATTCCAATCCCGGGCCTTGCCGGAGAGCCGCAGAGCAGGCACTGACACGGCCCGCCAGTTCTTCCAAGTCCACGAACGCGGCCACCAAAGAACCAGGCCACTGATGGATAAAACCAGGAACACACAGGCGGAGACCCCCACCACGGTGCTGGTGACTTGACGGAGCGTTATCGGCTGGGACTTTCCTTCCCCCCCGGCTGGGCGTGCGCCTTCCGGCCCGCCTTGGGGCGCGGCCACTCCCAGCCACCGGTGGAGGCGGAGCATCCATTGAAAGAAGGCGCGAAGCCGGCGGGCGCCCTGTTCGCGAATCTTTCCCGTATAGGGATCGGCGTATAAATTACCGTTGCGCCCGAGGTTGACGATCACGGCCGCCGCCGGGTCGCTGGAAACGGTCAGGGCCAGGGGACGAAAATCCGGCCATTCGTCGCGCACTTCGGCGAGCACCTCGTCCAGCGAGATGCGGGCGGTATTGGTGGCGGGAACATCCACCCGTCGGAGATCGCGCTCGGCCCACGCCACGAGTTGCTTCTCAAAAGCCATGGAAGCCCCCGTGAACGCGGTCAAGGCAATCACGAGTCCCGCGCCGAGCCCCAGCACGAGGTGCATCCAAAAAATGATGGGACGGAGTTTTTTCATCCTTACAACTCGGCCCATTGCCGGATCAAGTTGTGATAGACTCCCGTCAATTGCACCGCCGAGGGATGATTCGGGTGATCGGTACTGAGACGCTGGATGGCCACGTCCATGTCGAACAGCAACGAGCGGCGCAGGTCGTCGCGAATCATGCTCTGGATCCAGAAGAAGGAGCAGATACGCGCCCCGCCCGTCACCGGAGTGACATGATGGAGGCTGGTGGCGGGATATAAAATCATATGTCCCGCGGGCAGCTTGATCCGCTTCACGCCGTAGGTGTCCTCCACGCAAAGCTCCCCTCCCTCGTATTCCTCGGGCCCGGCAAAAAACAGCGTGGCGGACAGGTCTGTACGGATACGCTGGCCCGTTCCAGGAACCTGGCGGATGGAGTTATCCACATGAGTCCCAAAGGACTGGCCGCCCGAGTATTTGTTGAAAAGCGGAGGGAACACCTTGCTGGGCAGCGCAGCCGACATAAACAAGGGATTGCGGCTCAATGCGGCTGCAATCATGTCACCCAATTGCCGGGCCGCCGGATGGCCCTCCGGGATCTGGACATTGTCCTTGGTCCGCGCCGATTGGTGACCCGCGGTCACCCGGCCGTCAACCCACTCGGCGGCGTCCAGGATGCGGCGAGCCTCGACGACTTGCTCGGGTGACAGCACGTTGGGGACAGCGATGATCATAAAAAGCAGTAAATGATTTAATTAGAATTTCATTTCCGCCGAGAGCAGGAACGACCGCGGGATTCCGGGATAATACCGGCCACCGTTGTTGTTCAGGCGGAAGTAGCTCTCGTCGGTGAGATTGTTCACGTTCAAGCGAAGGGTGAGGTGCTTGTTGACGTCATAGGAAGCCATCGAATTAAGCACCCAATAGGAGTTATTGCCAGGTAGCGCAGTGGCCGTGGTCGTCTGGGTGGTGGAGGTGCTTCGCAGAATCGAATCGGAATACTGAATGCCTCCGCCCAAGGTCAGACCGAAAGGCAGCCGGTACGAAGTCCACAGATTGGCGGTATATTTTGGCGCGTAACGCAAGGCCGCACCCGTGTTAGGCACGTTGCTCAAGGACGTGGTGTACTCCGTATCCATGAAGCCCACACCGGATTGCACAAACCAGTTCTCCGTGATCTTGCCCGACAAGCCCAATTCCACGCCGTCCACCGTGGTTTTCGCATCCTGTAGGAACTCCAAAGTGGCGGGATCCTGCACCACCATGTTGAGGTTCTCCGAGCGAAAGACCGCCGCCGTCGCCGAGAGCCGCTGGTTAAAGAAATCCCATTTCGTGCCCACCTCATAATTAATGGACTCCTGGGGCTTGAACAGGGAGGCATTGTTCGCATTGTTGGTCGCGGTCGAGAGAGCAAAGGCGGTTCCCGGAGGCGTCAGGGAATTGCCATAGGCGAAATAGAGGCTGCCGTTTTCCCTCGGCTTGAAGACCAGGCCCCCCTTGCCGCTCAAGAGATCGCCGCTGCTAGAGACTTCGGTGATACCCGCAGGCGCCGCTGTCCGCGATCCCACGTTATAGGCCTCCCACCGGACGCCACCCGAAAGCTGGAAGTACTTGTTCAACTTCAGGGTGTCGTTGGCGTAGACCGCCGCAGAGTCAATTGTTCCCCGGGCGTAAAGATCACCGAAACGAGTGGGCACCTGGGTCGCCGGATTGACTGGCCGGTACGGATCGGGGCTATAAATGCTCGTCGGCGGGCCAGAGACTGCCGTCCACGCGGGGGAATATTGCTCCTCACGGGTGAATTCCAGGCCGCTGCTGGTGCTGTGCTCGATGAAGCCCGTCTCAAATTTGGCCGTCAGGTTGACCTGGTCGGAAAATGTTTCGTTCTCGTTCTGGACGCGAATGCGACGCGGGGTGGCGACCGCGTTGGTCGGGTTGTACGAAGGATAACCGCTGTTCTGGAAATAGGTGGTCAGGCCATCCCGGTCGGTATTGCCGTACTTGAACTGGTTGCGGAGGGTCAGGTCCTCATTGAAATCGTGTTCGACCTTGGCCGTGATACCCTTGTTGATGACATCCTCGAAGTCCTGGTTGGCGAGGCCGTAGTAATTCTCCTGGTTCACCGGTCCCGTCACTGGAGTGGTGGGCAACGAATCCGGCAAAGCCGCCACCGGCAGGCCGGAATCGGGGAGATTATGCTGCTCATTATAAGCGACCGCGACCGTCACCCGGGTCGGAGTTCCCAGTCCCAACGCCAGCGAAGGTGCGACACCCCAACTCTTGTTTTCCACGAAATCACGACCCGGCACCCCTGTTTCCTGCCACATGCCATTCAACCGCAGGGCAGTGCCCTGCAACCACTCGCCTTCCTTGCCGATGGGTGTCGGCTGGTTCAAATCGGCCGCGAGACGTTTCTTGTCGGCGCTGCCATAGCTGATGGTGGCGCCGTAAAACGGATCCAGTTTCGGGGTTTTGGTGGCCATGTTGACATAACCGGAACTCGCCCCGCGTCCCACATCCGCCCCCGCGGGTCCCTTGACGATGTCCACCTGCTCGACGTTATAGATGTCGCGGGTGTAGGCGCCCGTGTCGCGCACTCCGTCGATGAATATGTTACCCGAAGCGTCGCTTCCGCGCAGGAAGAAGGAATCACCCGAAGCCACGCTCCCGCCTTCACCCGCGGCAAAAGTGATACCGGGCGTGTTGCGGAGGACATCCGTCAGGCTCGCGGCACCCTGCTGGTTGAAAAGCTCCTTGGGCAAGGCGACCACCGTTTGCGGCGTGTCGAGCAGCGGCGCGGTAAACTTTGGGGAAGCGGCGCGGTCGACTTTGAACGATTCTCCGCTGCCTTGAACCACAACGTCGGGAAGGTGTGTTGA
Source organism: Candidatus Limnocylindria bacterium (assembly GCA_035493435.1). Classification (GTDB taxonomy): domain Bacteria; phylum Verrucomicrobiota; class Verrucomicrobiia; order Limisphaerales; family UBA9464; genus DATJII01. The sequence goes on from DATJII010000042.1 coordinate 27,647, forward strand.
CGTCCCGTTGGTGGCACTGTTGGTAGGAACACTATTCGTCGTGGTTTGGGCATGGGCAGTGGCGGCTGCGAGTAAGATGGCAGCCGTGTAAGCGGTGTTTTGCGGTGCGGTGGGCATGGGGTGTATCTTACTGACGAGGCGAGAGCCGGGGCGACAAACCACACCTTGCAGGCGCCACGTTCCAACCGTGCGCTCCGCAACATCCGACAATGGGCTTTGTTGATCGTTCTCTCGTTAGCAAGCGGATGACAATTTCCGCTAAACCCACATTTCTTGCTCCCGGTAGGTTGCGAATTGTTTCCGGGCCGTTGTTGCCGGTGAATTGCTCTCTTGTCGGGGAATTGCGCTCAATTCGAAACAAGATCAACAAGTGGCAGGGCGGAAAAAGAATTGTTTGCCGTTTTTTGCCAAATAGTTCAGCAAAGTGCAAATCAGCCGATACAGTCCCTGAAGGCCAGATGGCGCGTTTTGGCTATTTGCGACAAACCAGTTTCTGAGTCAAAAAGGGAAAACCAATCCATGAGTCGAGAAACATCTACTCGGGCGGGCAGAAAGAAGCGTTGAGCGAGCCATTTCTGACTCGTGCGTTCTTCTCTTCTCACTACCCTAATTCAGATGCTAGCCACCACCTTGGCTGGCTGCTTGTTATTTCCCACCCTTTCCCAAGGCGCAGACGTTTCGCTCACAAATGCCGCCGAGTTGCGCTCCATGACGTCCGACAAGGCGGACCAACGAACCTTGGCGGTGGTGGAAGGGGTGGTAACCCTTTACAACGCAGACTGGGGCGGATTCACCATGCAAGATGGCACCGGCGCGATCTGGGTCACCGGTAATACAAAAAAGCCCCTCGTTCCGGGCGACCGAGTACGCGTTCACGGAAAGTCGGGAGCGGGCCTGTATACTCCGGTAATTATTGCGGACTCGGTCGAAAGCTTGGGGTCGGAAAGCCTGCCAGCTGCCGTTTCCTCAGACGCCGCAGAATTGTTCTCAGGTCGCTGGGATGCCACCCGCGTGCGCGTGCGCGGATTGGTGGGTAACGTGAGTTCCGATGATAAGATGGTTCATTTCCAATTGTATTCGGAAGGATATCTCATTGAAGTCCAAAGTTTTATAGGCCTCGGCCACAAGCCCGAACGGCTCAGCGAGGTGGAGATTACCGGGATTTGTACTGTGGTTGCCGAGAACGTGCGCGTGCGAGGCATCAACCTTAACATTG
>DATJII010000043.1:0-16025 GCA_035493435.1 Candidatus Limnocylindria bacterium
CGGGAGCATTCCCACTGCGATACCCGGAGTGCATTTTTCGTCCTTGATGCCTCACTGCGCGGGCATGGCGGACCGGTTGAATATTGTGCGCAGCATGAAGACTGCCCAACCGGAGCACTTCCAGGCTATTACCTTGTTGCAGCGGGGCAATCCGGAGCGGGCTGGATTCACGCGGCCTACGCTGGGTTGCGTTTTGTCCCAGGCGATCGGCCAATTGGATTCACCCATCCCCAATTTTATTTTCATCGATCCCATTCCTGGCGGGAATGAGTTCGAATCGTTCAAGGCGGGCAATTGGGCGGGCTGGCTGGGCGCGGAACACGCGCCGGTGCGGGTGGGTGGTGATTATACCCAGATCGTGGACGCGGCGGCGGAAACCATCCCACAGCATGATCGGGAAGCGCGTGAGACCTTGCGAAAGTTCCTCACTGCCAAATATGAACGCGACCGCCGGAGCGCGGTGGCGCGCAGCCAGAATGCCGCTTTTGAGCGCATGAAAGGCATGGCGGCCAGTGCGGATCTTTTCGACGTCAAGAAACTGCCCGCCAAGGACCGCGAACGTTACGGTCCCGGAAGCTTCGCCCAGCATTCATTGATGGCCCGGCACCTCGTTGAGAATGGGGCGCCCTTTGTCATGGTGGCGAATGGGATGAATTGGGACAATCATGTGTTCCAGCATGAGATCCACCAGATGCTGGTGCCCGAGCTGGACCGGGTTTTGTTTCATCTAATTAATGACCTTGAGGAGCGTGGGTTGCTGGAATCCACCCTGGTGATCGCCATGGGTGAGTTTGGCCGCACGCCATGGATGAATGCGGCGCGCGGTCGGGACCATTATCCGAATGCCTGGAGCATGATGATGACCGGGTGCGGATTGAAACGCGGCGTCGTGACGGGTGCCACCGACATGGACGGAGTCGACGTCATCGAGAAACCTTATAACGAGCAAAACCTCTTCGCGACGATCTTCACCGCCCTGGGGATTGATCCCTATGCGGAATATGATTTGCCTGGCATGCCAACGTTTCATCGAGTGGAAAACAAGGCGGAACCGATTCGCGACTTGCTCGCCTGATGCCCATGAAACTTACCTTGGCCCAAGATCACAAACTGCCTACCGGCGTGCTGGGATTGGCCGTTACTTCCGACGGAAATCGGGCGTTCGCAGCTTGCACCGACGGGGTGGTGTATGCCGTGGATCTGGCCGATGGAAAGGCGGAGCCGTTTGAAGAAAAGCACCTATCCTTTGCCAGCGGATGCGTGCTGCTTCCCGATGGGCACACCCTGATTTCGGGAGGATATGACGGCCGGCTCCTTTGGCACGACGTGGCAACCAAACGCTGCGTGCTGCAAGTGACGGCGCATCGCTTCTGGAGCTGGCAGTTGGCGTTGTCGCCGGATGGACGCCGCGTGGCCACCGTGACGGGGCAATATCTACCTGGAGGTTGGAAGTACGAGCCGGAACCCGAAAATGAGCCTTCGGTCAAGATTTTCGACACCCAAACCGGGGATCGGGTAGCCAAGTTCAACCACGCGCCGCCTGTACTTAGTTGCGCCTTTACCCCGGATGGCGAACATCTGGCGGCGGCCAATATGTTGGGTGAAGTACGGGTGTGGAAAGTCTCCTCAGGCAATAACAGCCAGCCTGTTTCTCAATGGACCTCACCTGACTTCACTTCTTGGGGAAGCATCAAGACTCACCACTATTGCGGAGGCATCTATGGCCTGGCGTTTTCACCGGATGGCGCCGCACTTTTGGGTTGCGGCATGGGGCCGATGACTGACCCGATGGCAGGCAACGGAAAGATGACTTGGCAGCGCTGGGACTGGAAAGCTGGGAAACGGTTGGACCAGATTAAGGATGGCCAGCACGGGGCAGGACTTATGGAGTCCCTGGCGTGGCATCCAGAAGGAACGTGCTTTGTAATGGCAGGGAAACAGGCACAGGGAACCTGGAATGCTGCAGTGTTTTCTGCTGTAGACGGCGGCCTAATACAGTCGGTCGATACCAAGAAGCGGATCACCCATGCCCGTTTCACCACCGACGGCAAATCCTTGATTATCGCTGGTGCCAACGGCCAAGCCCAACGCAAGGAAGGTGTTTGGCCTCCTTGGGGCAGGGTACAGGTTTACCACTTGGAGACCTGATTTCACGATCCACCACCCAGAATCCTGCCGTTCCGTTAAAAATAGTTGACCGGTTGGTAAAGTGAAAGGACACTCTTGGTGTTGGAACGAACTGGAAGTGTGATTGTGAAGGCGCGAAATCAAACTGGAAAGCTGTCCCCGGTAACAAGCTGTACTACTGGGCAAGTGAGCCCCAAAAAACGGCTGCTCCAATTTGCCGCGTCTCGTTTCCAGCCCCGCAGCCATTGCAAAATCAACGGGTATGGGACGCACGAGTGACGCCAGGGAAAAGTTGCTCGCCGTGGCCTTCCAGTTGATCTGGGACAGCAGTTATGGGGGGGTGAGCGTCGACCAAATCTGCGAAAGAGCTGGGGTCAATAAGGGCAGTTTCTACCACTTTTTCGGCACCAAGGCGAGTCTGGCGGTCGAGGCTTATGAGCAGCATTGGAAACTGCAGCAACCTGAAATGGATCGGTTGTTTTCGGCCCAGCTGGGACCCTTGGAGAGGCTGTCGCTTTGGTGCAGCTTCGTATATCAATGCCAGAAGCAAAAGGCCCAGGAGTATGGAAGGGTATGTGGCTGCCCTTACGCCAGCATCGGCGGCGAATTGGCCACGCAAGACAACGAGATTCGGTCCAAGAGCGCCGAATTGATGGCCCGAAACACCAAGTATCTCGAGACAACGATCGCTGAAGCCCAGAGATTGGGCTTGGCGGGGGCGCCTGACGTCAAAGCAGCGGCCCAACAGGTGAATGCCTTTGTCTTGGGAACAGTTCTTTCCGCCAAAATCCAGAATGACCTCGAAGTGCTGCGAAACCTGGAACCTACGGTAATTGCAATCATCGGTGCCCGAGTCGCAGTATCTCTTTAAGCACCGCTTGCCCACTCAATCCTTCTTTCGAAACTCCTCGCGTTTATCCAATAGTTGACCAGTTGGTTTACTCGTCGGCCCAAAAGCAATTTTGATCATTTTCAGAATTATCATTCTGAATTAATAACGAAATCGAAATCCCAATCATGAAAGACAAAATCATACTCATAACGGGGGGAACCTCCGGCATCGGACTGGCCACCGCACAACTCCTCGGCGCCGAAGGCGCCAGAATTATTGTCACCGGACGCAATCCCGAAACTCTGGCGGCTGCCCGGAAGGAATTGCCCGAAGGAACCGTCATCATCAAATCGGACTCGGCTTCACTCGTGGATGCCCAAGCCTTGGGGAATGAGGTTCGAAAATACACTGACCGGCTCGACGGCGCCTTCCTGAATGCCGGGATCGCGCAGTTCTCGCCCCTCGAGTCGGCAACGGCACAGAATTACGACGATCTATTCAACGTCAACGTGCGCGGTCCGTTCTTCCAGCTTCAATCTTTGCTGCCGCTTTTGGGCAATCCCAGCGCTGTTGTGTTCACCTCATCGGTGGTATCTGAGATGGCGTGGCCCACCTTGGCGCTCTATGCCGCCACGAAGGCGTCCGTGGTCTCCTTTGGAAAGTCTTTGGCTGTGGAACTCGCGCCACGAGGCATCCGGGTCAACGTGTTGAGTCCCGGTCCGGTGGCCACGCCAATCGTAGCTAAATTAGGAGTTCCTGAGGAGAGCCAGAAGCAGTTCGCGGAAAAGTCCCTCGTGAAACGTTGGGGCCGACCGGAGGAACTGGCCAAGGTGGCTCGCTTTCTACTTTCCGAGGACTCCAGTTTTGTCATCGGAGAAAATGTCGTCGCCGACGGTGGCGTACGGCTGACGTAATAGACCACTCTATCGCAAAAAGAACCCCCTTTTGCCGAGGCAAAAGGGGGGTATACGAAGTGCCGATCACGTAGCTCGGGGCTATCTCACAATCCGGAAATACCCTTGGACAGTTGCGGACAAGTCCGCTTGGTAGGGAGGCTGGACATCGAGGTTTCCCCAGTCCCCATTGAACAGTGTGGTGCGGTGCTGCAGGTGATATCCTGCGGGCCAATCCAGCCGGAGGGAGGTGGCTCCCGGGGAAGGAGGGGTGAAAGTGATCTCTGGGGGCGCATCGGGAATGAGATCCACTTCCAGTCGAGCCACGTAGTAGCAGGAAAGGTCGCCGCCAGAATTGGCGAAATCGAAGGGCACCAGGTTCGGCCACGTATAACGAAGATTGCCAAGATCCAGCCCGCCACCCGCGTGTTTGACCAGGGTAAAACCAGCCGTAGTCACGATGCCGTGTGAGTCCACCGCCAGGGTATAGGGCACCGCGTTGTCGAAGGTGGAAAAATCCGGCGAGCCCGTCTGTCGGATAAATTGCTCATGTCCGTCCGTATCAAGCCTGGCGACAAATTGGTCGTGGCCGGTAGGCGACGAGCCCGCCACGATATTGGTGCCAAAGGTAATTTGTCGGGTATAGCCCGTGGCGGCACTCGGGGCAAAGCGGAACCAGCCCGTTAAGTAGATCGATCCATCGGCACCCACGGCGGTGTCACGAATATTCAGCCACCAGGCTTTCGCCCACACGACATCGCCTGCGGGAGTAAGTTTGGCTGCGTAGCCGGTACCCGAGAGTTGATTGGTACCCATGGTAAACGTCTGGCCAAGGCTCAAGGAAAGCCCGCCGCTCACGATAAGATTGCCGGAGGGATCCACGTTCAGCGAGGGCGAATATCCCAATCCGGTCGGCGCCGTGAAGGATTGGAGCCATTGGAGAACGCCGCCTGAATCATAACGGGCAAGGGCATAGGTTTGGTTACCGGCATTGCCCAGGGCCGGCAAGTTGGTGTTGCCCAGGTTGAGCGACTCAATCCGGTTGGCGTAAAAATAGACCCCTCCCTTTCGATCCAACGCATACCGGGCGTTCTGGGCGGTTTTCACCGTCGGAAGGAAAGCCAGTGTTACCGCTGGCACTTCAGTGCCATCGTAGGCGAACGCACGAACTATCTTGTCGGTCATGAGCGCCCGGACGTGTCCATTGCCGTCCAAGTCCAGGGTTCCCACGACGGCTGGATCGATCTGGCCGACGCCCACACCGCCCAGGTTTCTGGACCAAAGAATGGCGCCGTCCACGGGATTTAGCCGCGCAATGAAATTACCTTCGGAGCGGTTAAACCGGTCGGGCTGGATAATCACCCGGCCCGCGACAAACACTTCGCCGCTACCGGCCACCACCGGGGAGATGGCAGACAGGATATAGATAATGCCCGGTGCCGGGGCGTCATTAAAACGCCAACGGTAGTTCCCGGCCACATCGAACTGCCGCAACTCCAGGACGCCACCATTGGCGTAGCCAATCAGCAGCACATAGGCGTTGCCCGCGTCGTCAACGCCGATTTTAGCCGGGGCGCCGAGGTAGTTGGTCGTGGCGGCCACCATGCTCCAACCTGTCATGTTGGGACGGAGGAGCGGATTCACCGTGACCGGTGTGCTGCGCACCACGCCGTAGGCATTGCTGGCCACGAGGACATAATCACCCCGGTTGGTCCGCTCCAGGTCGGCGAAGGTGAGGAGGCGGTTGGTGGCTCCTATAAGGGGTTGATCGTTGAAGAGCCACTGGAAGGTTGGGACCGGATACCCTGTCACTTGGGCGGACAGCGTCAGGGAATCCTGTAACAGCCCCGTTTGGGAGACTGGAGTAACCGCAAGGACGGGCGGGGCCGGAATGTAGGCGGGTGCCAGCCACGCCATGAACACATCGCTGGTATTAACGACCCCACTATCGGTGGTTGCCAATTCGAAGCCGTCCATGCGTTGCCCGGCAGTGTGTGAGCCGGCGGAAGATGTTCCGCCGGGTAAGGAACCCACCGCCAGCAGTTCACCGGCGGGGCTATAGGCGAGTAAACGGGTGTTCGCGGCGCGGGAATCGTCGGAAAAGGGTAGTTTCTCATCCAGTGCCCTTGCCCAGAGCAGGGTACCCGTCGAAGCAAATTTGGCCAACAGGGTGCCAGCCGCTGGCCGTCGTTCGACGGCGGCGGCGCCTAAATTGATGGGCTGGCTGGGTGAACTGGTGGAATACGCGTCGGCAAGTGCCACGTTGCCTTCGGCATCCAGAGCCAGACGGCAATTGCCCACGCCACTGAGCGAATCGGCGTTACCCACTGTCTCGAGCGTTTGAGCCCATTGCAGGTCACCTGCAGGGTTCAGTCGCGCGAGGTATCGGGAACCCACAGCCATTCCAGTCTCGAGGGTCACTGCCACTTGGTTGCGTGCGGCCACGAAATAGATATAGCCCAGCGGGTCCACTGCGGCGGAGGGTATCTCGGTATTGGCTAAAAAGCCGTTCGAGGGACCGCCAAAATTCCTGACCCAGATGGGGGTGCCATCGGGAGCCAGTTTGGCGACAAATCCATCCGTGGCGTAAAAGGTCTGAGTCGGTGAATCCACGCGTTTGGTGGAGGTCAGGGTGACGGGGCCGAACGAGGCCACGCCGCTAAACGAGCCGGCTAAAAAGAGATTGCCCGCACCGTCGGTAGTAAAGCTGGCAAGTTTGTCGTCGTTCGTGCCGCCATAATTGTGGATCCACAGCAGTTTTCCAGCGAGATCATACTTGGCCAGGTATAGATCCCAGGAGCGATCGTCACGGCCAAAGGCGGAATCGTAGAGATTGGTCAGGGTGACTCCTCCCACCGGGGTATAGAGTCCCCCGGTGATGGGGATCTTGGTGGCTCCGAAGCGGCTGTAGCCACGGAAACGCCCGGCGACCAGTACTCCGTCAGGAGTACCGATCAGGCCTGCGACCTCCGCCCCGTGGGGAATGGCCGCGTTCTCGAAGTAGTTGGTGGAGGGGCCTTCCACAGTGGCAACCCAGATGTTGGTGGCCGTGAAATTGGTTCGGCCTCCGGAAACAAATACAGTGGGGCCAACTCGGTTGAGGAACCAATCGCCTGCGTCATTATTGTGCCCCCCCAGGACGGCTCCCCCTTGGCCATCGGACACCACCGCACGGATTTGCGAGGGCATACCGGTCGTCTGCCATAGGACCTTGCCTTCAGGGGTAAACCGGCCGAGGGCATCGCCTCCATTGTGGATGCCGAGCAAAACGGAGTTGTCTTCCAGGATGGCCAGGGCCGTCGGCTCGTCACGGGTGGTGGGACCTGACAAGGTGAAGGCATCCACGACCGCCGGTGCATTGGTTTCAGAGTAGCCCCGTAAACTCAATTTGGCCGGGCTGCTGGGGTTGAAGGAGGTGACCAAATACGCCGGCTGGCCCGGGTTTTTGTCAGGATTAGGAAAGAGATTGGTGATGTAGGCGATATAGGTGCCCACGTCACCGGGCTGGACGTCGGGGATTGCCAAGCGCAACCGCAGGTTGATGCCACCAGGAACAGGGGGCGCCCCTAAAGGGGTGGAGGTGGTGGTGTAGGCCCGTTTCTTGAAGTCGAGCGGCAGGCCATCCTTGAACCAGGCGACGCTCACGGTATTGGAACCCACAATATCCAGGGTGAAAATATTGGTTGCCGGCCGGCGCTGGCCAAGGACTCGATAAGTGCCGTTTTGGACCTGGGTAGTGTCGCCCAGGATGGCCCCAAACCGCCCATCTTCGAGCACCTCCAGCCGCGAGACATTGCCTGGGCCGGGGAAGTTGGTAAGCGATAGGGCGACGTAATTATCGGCCGCCGGGGCAAATCCCCAGGTTCCGCGAGCGGCAGCCGCGCCAGTGTTTTCGCCCACGTAGTAGAGATTACTGGTACCGAGGGCCAGTTGCCATTGGCCGGTTCCCCGAAATGGAGGCAAGCCACTGTCAACTCGGAAGGCCAAAAGGTGGGTCGTTTCGGCTGAACCAAAGTTGGTGGCGACAAGGCCTTGGCGGAGCGCCACAAAGTTAAATTCGCCCACTCCAACCACAGTATTGGTCAGGTCGGCAAGGAGGCTGGCAGGAGCCGGCAGATCAACGGTTACCGAGGCCAAATGGCTGGTGACGCTGCCAAAGGCGTTGGTGATGATGAATAAATAGTCACCACTGACGGCAGGGAGGGCGTTAAAGAAATAGCTATTGGTGGTGGGACCGTCGAGAACGGAATAGAGCAGGCCGGGCGACGCTCCCGAGTAATAGAGGTTGGTCCCCGAATGTTGGAGGAACACTGTCAGGGGAGCCTGACCGTTGAAGCCAACGAATAGATTCGTCGGCTGCCCCATGGCGGCTTTGAATGCTATCGGCTGGGTCAGGACGATGGGCGGTCCAGGGGGAAGCAAATTGACGTGTGCCACTCGGCTGGTCGAGGTGAGCCCATTGATCGAGGCAATGATCGCGTAGTCACCGAAGCGGTTGGCGTCGGTTCCGTTGATATAAAGACCTGGGTTCGTGACACTGGGTATAGTGGCGCTGGTGCTGAGGTTCGTTCCCGAATGCTGCCAGCGATAGGTGATGAGGCCGTCGCCGGTGGCGGTGGAATTTAGCTGCACCGGTTGGGCACCAAACAGGTCAAGGTCTGTAGGTTGGGCGGTGAATCGTGGAGGACCAGGCAGGATTACTTCCAGATGGACTACGGAACTGGTGGCCGATCCACCGAAACTGTTGGTGAAGGTCACGAAGTAGTCCCCGGATCGGGTGGGATCGTTGGCGGGCAAATTGATGGCCGCAAAGCCGAAATTCTGGCCGGCACCGGCCGGCACAGGGGTGTTGTTCTTATACCATTGATATCCGGTGGTCACTTCCGTGGTGCATTGGCACGTCAAGCTGTATGCCTGGCTGAGATTGACCGATCCACCCACGGGTTGCTGGCTGATGATGGGAGCGGCTGGCAAACGAATGGTAACGGTGGCCACCTGGCTGGTGCTCGTGCCAAAGGCATTGCCCACCTGCACTTGGAAATCGCCCGCCCTTTCCAGGGAATTTTGCCCCAGGCTTAGCGATTGGGCGGTCTGGAACGGCAGGTTGGTCGTGGCGTGTTGCCACTGGTAGGTCATAGGGCTGTCGCTGGTAGCCGTGACGGTGAGGAACAGCCCTTCACCCGCGCCTATCGTCTTGGTTTGCGGTTGCACGGTGATCAAGGGCAGTGCGGGAACTGGCGGAGGTGGGAGTCGGAACATTCCGAAAGTGTTTTGGAAGCCGTCCTGAAAGGCTTGGGCAAAAAGCAATTTGCCGTCGGACTGCATCGCAAAGGCCCGGGTCATAAGGGTACCCACGCCCACCACGCCATTATCGATGGCGGCGTTGGGCAGGTCCCGTTCAGCGGCGACTTTTCCATCGGCCGTGAGATAGAAAAACGCCACCGTCCGGGCTCGCGCGGTGGGATTCCTGACGATAATCGCGCCGCCGTCTGGCAGGAAGGCCGCTGGAACGGCCAAAGCTGGCTGGACGCTGGTATCGGTGCTTACTATGAAAGAGGGATTTGCGAGGCCATTCGCGCCCAATAATTGCACTTGGCGAATCAGGCTTCCGTTGAAATTAGCCACCAGCATTCGCCCATCCGGCGCCACCGCGACAAAACTGTCATCTTGCAACTGGTTCGGTGGAAAAGGAAATTGGAATGTCGCATCCTTCGAACCGTCGGCTTTCAGCCAGAGCAAGTGCTGTATTCCGCCGACACTGGGATTGTTGTCACCTGCGAGGACAACGGTGTGGCCGTCGGATTGGGCTATGAGTTGGACGGCCCCCAGACCCTGGTACAAACCTTCTTTATAAGCGAATCCTCCGTCCGGCGATCCGTCGGCATTCAAGCGCACGGGCGCAAGAAAAGTGCTGTTGGCCACCGTGACGAAGCTGGTGTATAGGACCTTCCCGTCGGCTTGGACTGCCAGCCCGCGGACGTAGTTGATGTTGCCGGCATTGAAGCCGGGGTCGACGGTCCCGTCTTCATTGAATCGAATGATATTGGTGCGGGCGGTCGTGCCGGTGGTGGAGAAAAACTGACCCGCCGCAACGAACTGTCCGTTAGGCAGGAGGGCAAGTCCCATGACCGACGGCTTGTTCGCGGCGATGGGAGGGGCGAACGACTCGTCCAGCGTGCCGTCGGCATCCAAACGAGCCACACCTGGGCGGAGGGTTCCCCCAATGTTTTGAAAATTGCCGGCGATCAGAATCTTGCCACTGGGCAGGACCACAGTTGTGTTGGGCAATCCGTCCATGCCGACGGTCTGGAAGGTCGTATCGCGACTAGCCGGTAGTGTTGCTTGGCTGAGGCTGGTGATGGTGAACGCCAGCCAGAGCAGCAGCAAAGGATGGAAACCGTTGGCGGCTATTCGAAGGTGGCGAAAAAGCAGTAACGTGACGGCAATTGTGCGTAGTTTTCCCATGAGTTCGTGAAAAAGTGATCCAAACCTCCCCCTGATGGTGCGAAGAAATATCCTCGTAACCGATTGATGGACAGTAATCAAGCAATGGCCGGAACTCTGGGGTGAGCTGCTTCAGGCCGACGAGACGCCGCCCGCCCAAACCATGATTCAATCTTTGGCTGGCAGTGCGGTGGTATCAGACGTTGCTTGCGGCCGGAGTACTGTGGCGATGCTGGCGAGGAGGGTTTCGGCAGTGTACGGTTTTGGAATGAAAAGCTCGGCCCCGGCTTGGAGCACTTTTTCCACCGTCACATTCGATGCAAGGCCGCTTGAACCTATAATTTTGAGGCGGGGATTTACCGATTTCAACGATTTGATCAAGGCAAGTCCGTCCATCACCGGCATGGACATGTCCGTCAACACGATGGCGATGCGGTTCCGGCGTTCGGCGTGGATGGCCAGCGCATTCGCTCCGTGGCAGGCGGTGATAACCCGATAACCATATTGTTCCAGAGTCTTATGGACGACCGCCCGGATGCTCTCTTCGTCATCCACAACCAGGACCAATTCGCCGTGACCCCGGGGGGGTTCCAAATGTTTCTCGACAGGGCTCTCGAATCCGTTCGAATTCGGCGTCGCGGGTAGGTGAACAATGAACGTCGTCCCTTTTCCGACTTCACTGTAGACGTCGATAACGCCGCCGTGGCCTTTCACTATGCCCAAAGTAGTGGACAATCCCAGGCCTGTTCCCTCGCCGAATCGTTTCGTGGTGAAGAAAGGGTCGAATATCCGGTCGATGACTTCGGGACGGATACCCGTGCCCGTGTCCGTCACCAGCACGCGAAGATACGGCCCCGGTTTTGCTCCGGGGTTCCTCTTGATATCGACATCACCCAAGACCACGTTTTGCATCGTAAGTGTGAGTTGGCCACCGTCGGGCATGGCGTCCCTGGCGTTGACGCAGAGATTGAGGAAAACCTGGTGCAGCTGGGTGGCGTCACCGACCACGTTCCAATTGCTTTGATCGGAACCTATGCTGAATTCAATATTCTTTAGAAACGTTTCGCGCAGGAGCTGGTGGAGATCCTGCAATATCTGGCCAACGTTTACCGAGGCTCGTTTTCCATTTGTGCCGCGCGCAAATGAAAGCACTTGCTTGACCAAATCCGCCCCTCGTTTCGCGCTTGATTCGAGGGTGCCCAGCATCACCTTCATCTCGGGATCTTCGGTGCTCGCATGGAGCACCCCCAATGACATCATTATTGGTGCGAGAACGTTGTTTAGATCATGCGCCACGCCGCCTGCCAGGGTCCCTATGCTTTCCATTCGCTGGGCTCGCAGCATTTGTTGTTCCGCTTTTTTCCTTTGGGAAACATCAGTGTTAATATCCAGAATCGATGATGGACGGCCTTGAGAATCACGGACGAGTGTCCAACGGGCTTCGACGGTCATCAGACGGCCCTCCTTCGTGGTTTTTTGGAGTTCGCCTGTCCATTCACCGGTCAAGACAACCTCCTGGAATGCCTTCTGAAACGCTTCCGGGTCGGGTTTGAGCAGGCTATCCACTGGACGTCCCGTGGCCTCCGTTGCTGCCCATCCATAGATTCGCTCCGCACTTTTATTCCAGTACGTTATCCGGTGGCCCATGTCCCGCACCAGAATAGCGTCCCTTGCCTTGTCGAGCAGGGATGCCTTCTCGTGAAGCTGCACGTTGAGCAATTCAAGTTCCTGGCGGGCGTATTGCTCACGCGCGAGGAGATCCAAGCGCTCCTGCTCCCCTTTTTTCCGTTCGGTGATATCTCGGAGAATTGCGGTAAAGACCGGGTGCCCGTCGATTTGATGCTTTGAAATGGAAGCCTCGGCTGGAAACTCGCTTCCGTCTTTGCGGCGACCGTAAATCTCCCGGCGATCACCCATCACCCGGGCGCTTTCCGGCGTGGAAGCAAAGTTTCCAAGGTGTCGACGATGGGGCTCGGCGAACCTGTTGGCCATGAGCAAATCCAACGACTGGCCAAGCACTTCCTTCGCCCGATATCCAAAAATGGTTTCGGCACCCTTGTTGAAGATCCGTATGAGCTGATCTTCGTCAACTAATATGATGGCGTCGACCGAGATTTCAATCAGATCGTTCAGCAACGATTCACTTCGCTTTAGCGCGAGCTGGGATTGGCGGTGCTGCGAACGCGCCTTTTCGCGGCGCAGGGCACCGGACACAGCGGCGCCCACGCGGTCGAGATGTGTTTTGAGAATGATGTCTGCCGCTCCAGCCTTAATGGTTTCGACGGCCTGTTCCAAGGTGATCGGATTGGAAAAGAAAAGAAACGGCACCTCCGGATGGAACTCTTGCGTCAAGTTCAGCGCCTTCGTTCCGTCGAATGAAGGGGAATTGTAATCGGAGAAGATCAAGTCGAACGAAAACTGTGTCAGGGCGACTTGAAATTGTTGCCAGCTCCGGGCGTGGATCAGTTCGATCTGGTAACCATCGGATTTGAGTTGCGCACTCAAGCGTTCGTGGCAGCCGTCATCGTCCTCCAAATGAAGGATTCGCAGCGGTAGCGTCGGCGAGCCGCCTGCGGCCACCGAGTCTAAGGACTGGTGGGGAAGATTCATCGCCACTAGTCCGTGCAGGTATGGATTGGAACGTTCAACTGGCCTCCTTGGATACGTTACTACCATCGGTAGGCCGTTCCTGGCAGGCTACACCTTTCTTGGCGAAGTCTGGTCAAAGTATCGACATTTCTTGGCGCGATTTTCCCAGCCTTAAGAATCAGCCACTGTCGTTCATATGACCGATGCCTTACTGTCTGCGGGTCCGTTGGCGTGAAATTTCCAAAAGAAAAAAACCGGAGGGCTACGTGCCCCCCGGCGAACCAACAACGAATGGGTTCTGGCTTACCTCAAGAGTCGCCCAGCCTGGACGACCGTGGGGACTTATGCGCCCCGGTCAATTCTCCCGGTTCGACACCTTCGAGTGCTTCTTCGTTGGTGGTCGAACGGGCCAGGTCGGTTAACGTGTCGTTGGCGGCCTTCTCTTCCGCCAGGACGGCTTCCAGGAGTTCTGCGGCCTCCTGGTTGTCCAGGAGTTTCGCCCATTCGTGCAGGCAACCATACGATGCTGTTTCGTAGTGTTCGACCTTCTGGGCCGCCGAGATGACGGCGGCATTGATCGCCGCCGTTCCTTTGAAGTCTGCGGCGAGTTCATCACCCTCCTCCAGCAATCCAACTGTGGCCTTGCAGGTCTTGCCTTTGGCCTTTTCACCGAACAGTTCGAACACCGCTTCAACCTTGGCAACGTGTCCTTTGGTTTCCTCCAAATGGGAGAGGATAGCCTCTTGGAGATGTTTGCAAGTCGCAGCCTTTGCCATTTTTGGCAAAGCCTTCACGAGACGCTTCTCGGCGTCATACATGTCGGCCAATTCGTCCAGGAACAGATCCCTGAGTGTCTTCTCTTTCATGGAAGTTCTTATTTGGAGTTAAAGAACGGGATCACTGACGATAGGTAAGGACCGGCTCCTTGGCCTTGCGGACATCCGGCGCCGGGACGTCGCCTTTCCTGGGGCTGACCGAGCTTTCGCCGGTGCTCGAGATGTCCTGGGCCTTCGCATCGGTAAAGATCTTCTTGGCGCGTTTCACCTCGTCGGAGTTGTCGGTGTGGACGGAAATAAGTATATTTCCATCGCGGATCAAACCTTCGTAGCGCTTGGCCTCATATTCCGGGATGCCGAGTCCGACCAGGGCTCCCGCGATGCCTCCGACTGCTGCGCCGACGGCGACGCCGCTCAACGCGGCCATGATGGGGCCTGCCGCGATAAAAGGGCCCACGCCGGGAATGGCCAGCGCGCCCACACCCACCAGCCAGCCGAGAACGCCTCCCACGGCGCCACCCGTACCGGCGCCGGTAACCGCGCCTTCCGGGGCCTTGGTGCTCTTCTCGTGGGCGAAGTCGCGTGTTCCTGTCTTGTCCGGGAACAAGGCGGAGATGTCGTTATTGGAAAAGCCGTCGTTCTTCAAACGGTCGACGATATTCTCGGCCTGGTTGCGGGTGCTGGCGATGCAGATGACAGATGTCTTTGACATGAGATATACGATTTAGTTGTTGATGTTCCGCACTTCGGAAAATGGCTAGCGGTTCGTGTCGGTCTTGACTTCGAGGCGATTGTCGATGCTGGTCGCCGGAACGTACTTGGACGCCACCTGTTGGATGGTCATCTTCTCGGCTTCGCTTTCCACGGGGCCGCGCAGGACTACTTCGCCATTGCGGGTGATTACCTTCACGTTTTGGGCGTTCACCGAGAGATCCGTCCTGGACTGGAGGTCCTTCCGGATGTTGCGTGTGACATCGATATCCGCCTGGCCGGTCCCCTGTTCGAACGGCGTGGGAAACGCCTTGTTCCGATCCCGCACGTTTCGGCCTGAGTTATCGGCGTCGACCACCGTGGAAGATCCAGACGATCCGGAATTATAGTAAGGCTTCGCGTGGTAATAGGTATAGACCTCCACGATGTTGCTGGTGCTGCCGGCCTGGGCCCAATCGACCCGCTTGAACCGGGGCGCCTTCGTCAGTTCCTCCTTGCTGACATTGAGCGTCAGGTTCTTGTTGTCGGCGTCCAGCAGGAAGGAGGAGGGGGGAACGGCATTGAGCTCTTCGCCAACGCCCAGGAATCCGCCCGCCGCGACCACCACTTCGGGCATCCGGCGGGAGCCCCAATGTATAACCAAGTCGTCGACCTTGCCGACGGTTTCGTCCTGGTTATTCTTCACGGTCATGCCGATGAGTTTGCTGGCACTCGCAAGACGGGGGCCATCGGTGGAAGTGGCGGGATAGTGGTCGGACCGGTCGGTGGCCTCATAGCCCTTTTGGAAATAGCGATTGGCCACCGCCAGATTGCTCGGTTGCAGGCTGTCGTTCCATTTGGTGGCATCGAATTCCGGGGCGTCTTTGAAGGCCGCCTTGTCGCTACCGGTATGGACATGTTGATCCACGTCCACCGTGAATAGGGAGGGAGGCGCCGCCACCAGGCGATCGCCAACTCCCAGCACTCCGCCCACGGAGACAATGACTTCCACAACCTTTCCCGACGAAAGGTCAACCGCGAGATCGTGGATTTTTCCCACCTTGGCGTCACTGGCGTCCTTGATATCGGTGCCAATCAACTTGCTGGCTCGGTCGCCAGCGTTGACCAGCTTCCGATTCCATTGGTTTTCAGCGGGATAGGGTTCACCCGTCCGATGGGGACGCTCCGCAGCCGGGGTCTGTCCAAAGGCCGATGCCGCGATGACTGACATGGCGATTCCGAAAGAAAGACGATGAGGGATGAATTTCATAAATAGAAATATTCTCGATTTCTGGCGTCGGAATCCCCTCCTCAGGGATTCATTGATGCCTGGAACGGAGGAAGCTTAAGCCGTGCCCAGCCCGGAAAACGCGGTTTTGCTCAGTAAAATCATAGTTTTACCAGGGCAGAGGCCCCAAAACCTTGGCAATGTGCATGGCCATCGTTCAGATTGCGGGCTTCTAGACGTAGTTGACTAATGGGCCGAATGCCTCGCATTCAATTGTCTTTGATTCACGGCACCTTGAGGCGGCGTAGCAGGCTCCTTTTGGAAAACCTTGGCATAAAGCGTGGAGGAAACGGAAATGCGGCTGCCCCATTCTGTATCCGGACCGGCGTCGGATTAATCCGTTCCCCAATCACCTTGCTCGTGCATGTACTTCTGCAGGCGCGACA
>DATJII010000044.1:0-9595 GCA_035493435.1 Candidatus Limnocylindria bacterium
GACAAGGCGGGTGAGGACGGAAACTTTGCGGCCAAAAAGAAGGCCATTGAGGATTTCGATGCGGCCTTGCCCATTTTCCTGTCACGCAAACCAGCGGTGATTGCCATTACTGGCGATCATTCCACGCCGTGCGCCATCAAAGGCCACTCTTGGCATCCCCAACCGATATTGCTCCACTCGGCCTATTCCGGAAGCGACAAGTTGGATCGTTTTACCGAAACCGGGGCCAACACCGGCTCGCTGGGCATTTTTGAGGCGAAGTACCTCCTACGCCTGATGCAGGCCAACGCCAAGATGTTCGACAAGTTCGGCGCCTGATCGGCTCCGTAGTTCGTCACATCCGATGCGGTCCTCGGCTCCTCGGGGCGTCTTCCACCCGGGGATCGAGGCGCTGCACCTGATGTTGTGGCATGAATACGGGTCCCCCAAGAATGGCGGACCCGATAAAAACCTGCGCTGCTTTTTCCGCCATGAGCAAGGTGGAGAGCACTTCCTCCGCCGTCTTGCCGATGGCGACTACGCCGTGGTTTTGGAGCAGGATCAGTTTGGGTGGTTTCCCAAAAGTGCGTCGCAGACTCAAGAGGACTTTGCCCCGTATTTCCCGTGCGAGTGGGATTCCCGGATCCGCGTACGGCACATATACCGACGTCGAGCCGCAGCGATAGATCTGATCGGGAAACATGCGCTGGGTGGCGAAGGGCTCGGCTTGAGGTGAGCAGAGGATTTGATTGATCGCCAGCGGATGGGCGTGCGCTACGAACAGGACCTCCTCCAGCGTCAGCAGCCATGCGTGAAAAGCCGCTTCCGCACTGGGCTTGGGAGCGTTGTCGTCCGTCCGCGCCAACAACAATTCGGTTTCCAGTTCGGCCGGGTTCAGGAACGAAAGCTCCAAGATGGAATTCATGCGCTTCAGATCGCAGGAAACCATCTGGTCGGGGGTCAGCGTCTTGAGCGTGGTGCCCGATGCCTTCACCAGCAATCGATCACTATCCAGTTTGGCGGAGACACTGCCCTCATTCAATATCACCAGGTTACGACTTTCCTGGCCGACTTCATGGGCAAGCCAAAGCAGTTGATCCGACACACTGAGCACACCCAAACCATTGTCCGTAACGGCTTCTCAGCCAAGTCCGAATCGACTCGTCTTTTTCCAGCCATTGCTTAATCGACCCGGTGAAGGCAGTCTTGGCTCCATGCGCGTTCGTGGCATCCTCGGCGTTTTGCTAAGCCTGTTCAGCTCGGCCGCCCTATTTGCGGCTCCTCGGGGACCGGATCTCATTTCCCAATCCCGCCTACTCGAGAACACCAGCACCCTGGCTTCGGATACCTTCGAAGGGCGCGGTCCGGGAACCCATGGCGAAGACCTGACGGTCGAATTTCTGGTCAGCAAATTCAAAGCCCTCGGCCTGTCGCCGGGATTGCCGGATGGGTCCTGGACGCAAAAGGTCCCCATCATCGGTATCAAATCCGAAGTCCAAGCCACTTTCGGCCTGGATAAGCTGACCTTCCCGCAGGATTTCGTGGCTTGGTCGCCGAAACAAAAGGAATCGGTCTCAGTGGAGGAAAGCGACATGGTGTTCGTGGGCTATGGCATTGAAGCCCCGGAATACCAATGGGACGATTATAAAGGAACCGATCTCCATGGCAAAACGCTGGTCATGTTGATCAACGATCCCCCGATCCCCGATCCGGTGGATTCCACGAAACTGGACGCGAACGTGTTCAAGGGCGACGCGATGACCTATTACGGACGCTGGACCTACAAGTTCGAGGAGGCGGCGAGGCGGGGGGCTGCGGCGGCGGTGATCATTCACGAAACCAAACCGGCGGCCTATCCCTGGTTCGTGGTGATCAATTCGTGGGGGCGCGAGAAGTTCGATCTCGATGGCAGCACGGCACCCACCGTCAAGGTCGCCTCCTGGATCAGCCTGGAATACGCCCGAAAATTGTTTGCCGCGACGGGTCTATCCTTTGAAACCCTGAAGCGCAGTGCGCAGACCCGCGAATTCCAACCCGTGGACCTCGGGGTACGGGCGTCGTTCACGGCCCACAACACCATCCGGTCGGTCGAATCACGCAACGTGCTGGCCAAGCGGGTGGGATCCGATCCCAAACTGCGCGACGAGTATGTCATCTATACCGCCCATTGGGATCACTTGGGTACGAACAATCTCCCTGACACCTCAGACCATATTTTCAACGGTGCCGCCGACAACGCCATTGGTGCGGCGGGATTGCTGGAGCTCGCGGCGGCATTCGCGGATACCAATACCGCCCCCAAGCGCTCCATCGTATTTGCCGCTGTCACCGCGGAAGAACAGGGGCTCCTGGGCGCAGCCTACTATGCCTCGCACCCGGCGTATCCGTTGAAGAACACGCTCGCCAATATCAATATCGACGGCCTGAACCAGTGGGGCAAGACCAAGGATATCCGCGTGGTAGGCTATGGTAATTCGACCCTGGAAGACGTACTCCAGAAGGCCGTAACGCAGCAAAAGCGCGTCATGCTGCCCGAAGCGCACCCCGAACGCGGGACCTTCTATCGGTCGGACCATTTCGAGTTTGCCAAGGTCGGCGTGCCCGCCCTGTACCTGCATTCCGGCAATGACTATAAAGACAAGCCTCCCGGCTACGGCGAAAAGCGGGTCAACGAATATCTCGACCAGGATTATCACAAGGTCAGCGACGAAGTAAAACCGGAGTGGGACCTGTCTGGCGCCGTCGAAGATTTGCGGCTGCTCTATGCCACGGGCTTTTCAGTGGCTGGGGATCGTAAATGGCCAGTCTGGAAGGTGGGCTCCGAATTCAAGGGCGTGCGGGAGCTTTATTGGGATCCCAAAAAGCACTGAGGGTCGGAGTTTTAGGCTTGATGGGTGGCGTAACCCACATCTGGCCCCTCCTGGTTGCCGGAGCATACCTAGCGCGTCCGCCAAGCCCGGGAGGGCGAGGCTCCCGACGAGCCCAAACCTCGGTAGGACGCTTCGTCTCGAGGAAAAGGTAAGCGTAACGAAGCGTGAGATGTGACCAACGGTCGAGGCGACACCCCAGTCTCCGTTTCAATCGGTTGCTTTTTCCAGACGAAGCCACTCACTGCTAGTATGGGCTCGTCAGGAGCCTCGCCCTCCCGGACTTAGGTCGCTTTCGGTTCGCCTAGGCCGACGACGATCACTCTGGCTATCGGGCCTCATCAAGTTACTCCCCGACCGTTGCAACCACCCACGTCGGTCACCACCAGCGACCAATCAACGGAGCCAAAAACAGCGCGGGCAGGTAGTTGAAGGAGTTGACGCGCCGGACGTCCGCAATGGCTACGGCGCTGCACAGCAGCAACAGACCGGCGACCATTCCGATCGCATGGCCGCTTCCCGTTGAGACAAGGTGGGAATATTGATCCAAGAGCACCACCAGCGCCCCTTGTAGCAGGCCCACAAGTAGCGCCACCACGATCAACCCGCCGCGAACCCGCTCCACCACGGTCAAAGCCAGTAAGCCATCAACTCCAGCTTTTAACCAAAAGGGTCTTGGATCCCCAAAAATCCCTTCGCCTATCGCACCGACAAAAATCAGGGGGGTGAGAACGAATTCGGCAGTGGGACTCAGGTGTCCCGTGGACAGCTCTTTGGAGGATTTCAACCCATCTACCCGCTTCTGGAGGCGAAGCAGCAACCCCACGGCGTTTCCTGCCACCAGGAGAAACATCCACTTCGCGTATTGGCCGACCACGTGGAAGAAAGAGCCCCCGGAATGGTCCCAAGTCATTTTCATACCCAGCACGATAGCCAGGGCGGCCAATAGATAGGATGCCTTTTGGCGCAGGTCTGCATTGACGCGTCGGCCGAGAAATAGCCCCACCAACGCACCCACGAAGATCGCCGCAATGTCAGCCAGGCTGCCTATCACGGCGGACATCATCGCCTCGCAACGACTTCCCTTCAAAGCGGATTCGCAAAGCACGTCCTTGCGTGTTACCTGGGCCCGCAGGAATCGGTTTCAAGAAGTGGAGACGAACATGACAACGCACATGATCCTGATTCCGATTCTGTTTGTGGCAGCGGCGGTGCTGGCAATAATCGTCAAAGCAATCGCGCAAGCCGCTGGTCGGAATTCGGCCCGATCTGACAGATCGTTCCCTTCGTCCAACACTCCCGATGTGGATTGGGAACCCAGCAGGAGCGCGGACGTCATCCTTCCCATAGCCCACGCCCTCCATACTCATCACCAAGTGGAGAACGGCGGTCCGTCACCCAGCCACGATTCCCACTCCCATTCGACACACTCTGGCGGCAGTCATCACGACAGCGGTGGACACCACGGCAGCAGCTTCGACCATGGGAGCAGCAGTTTTGATAGCGGGAGTTCGGGGGCATCCGACTTCGGTGGAGGAGGAGGTTGCGACAGTAGCGGAGGAGGTTGTGGGGGAGATTCCAGTTCGGGCGGATAAACTGGAGGCGCCAACCAATTGGAGATGAAATTCGAGCCGCAGAAAGTATTAGGAGGATAAAACGCATTCCCGATGAATCCACGGGCGGCGACGCTCGTCGCTCTGGATCGCATGCCGCCCGTTAGAACCATTCTCGCCGTCGTTGTCGGTCTGTTTACCGCTGGGATGGCCGTCACCGGCGAGGGATTTGCCCACCCGGCACCGCTGGGACCAGATGTCTCCCAGGGCGAAGTCCTCCTCGCCGAGCTCAACTGCGTACGCTGTCACACCACGGTGGACGCGATTCAAGCCCGGCTGGATTCCCCCGGTGGGCCGCTGTTGGGTGATGGCGGACTCCGTTTGACGCCCCAATGGATCCGCGCCTGGCTCGCCAATCCACAGGCCGTCAAGCCCGGTACAGCGATGCCGAATGTGCTCCACGGACTCGACGCGGCCACCAAGACCCAAACAATCGATGACTTGGTAAATTACCTCGTCTCCGTCCAGCCGAAAGGCGCCGAAGCGGGCGCAACCGCCGACAAGGCACGCGCCGACGCCGGGCAGCGCCTTTTCCACACCATAGGTTGTGTCGCCTGCCACGCACCGGAGACGAAGGAGGAGAACACCACCACCGACACACTCCGCCTGGCGCAAGAAACTTCAGTGCCGCTGGGAGAATTGGCAACCAAGTACTCAGTCGGTGAACTGGCGCGTTTCCTCCAAAACCCGGTGACCTTCCATCCGGGTGGGCGCATGCCAGCTTCGGGTTTATCCAGTTCGGAAGCGGTGTCCATCGCCACTTACCTACTGCGCGGACAATTGACTGCCTTGGGAGCGCAATCCCGTCTCAGCCAGATCCAGTACGAGTACTACGAAGAGGATTTCGATCACGAGCCGGACTGGAGCAAACTCGTGCCCAAGGCCAGCGGCGTTACTGCCACCTTGGCACTGCCCGGCACCCCGCCCCGGAATGATAATTTCGGCTACCGCTTTACCGGCGTCATCCACATCGACAAGGCTGGACAATATCGTTTCAGCACCTCCTCAGACGATGGCTCCCGTCTTTATATCGATGACAAGCTGGTGGTCGACAATGGCGGTGAACACGCCCCCCAGGAAAAACGCTCCGAACCCTTGCAACTCTCCGAAGGCGACCACGCCCTAGTATTGACGTTCTATAACCGGGGCGCCGGATATGAACTCCGGGTCCGTTGGTCGGGACCGGACATCAAACGGCAGGATATACCTGAATCGGTATTGGGCCACTACGGCTTGCCCATGGTCCCGCTGGCGGAGGAAAAGGGATTCGTAGTCGATCCCAGCAAGGCGGCGCGTGGCAAGACTGCCTTCGCGAGCCTCAACTGCGCCTCGTGCCATTCCCTGACGGATGGCGGCACCCTGGTCGCAGCCCAAAAAGCTGCCGCCCCGCTGGATTCCTTGAAGAACGCCTTCGCTGGCTGCCTTGCCGATACCGTATCAGCCAAGGCGCCTCGCTTTGACTTGAGTACCGCCCAGCGAACAGCCTTGCGCAAGACTCTCGGCCAATTGGACAACCTGCGCACCCCGTTGGACTCAAAGGCTCTAGTCGCTTATCGCCTGACCCAGTTGAATTGTTATGCCTGCCATAACCGCGACAACGTGGGCGGTCCGGCTGCGAGTGGAAAATCCGACTGGTTCAAAATCGTCGGGGAAGCGGATCTGGGCGAAGAGGGCAAACTGCCGCCTCACTTGAACGGCGTGGGCGCGAAGCTCAAGCCGGAATGGGTGGGCAAACTCCTCGCCGAGGGGGCCAAGGTCCGTCCCTATATGGCGACCCGCATGCCTGCTTTTGGCGCTCGCCACGCAGCAGAATTGCAACCGGCCCTGCTGAAAACCGATCGCCTCGCCAATGCGCCTGACGCTCCGGAAATTACGGATCGGGACGTCAAGTTGGGTTGGAAATTGGTCGGCCAAGGTGGCTTGGGCTGCGTGTCCTGCCATACCTTCAGCACCCACGCTTCCCTCGGGGTTCCCGCGCTGGGACTAGATCGGATGTATGAACGCGTTACCTGGGATTGGTTCCGTCGTTACCTGCCCGATCCAGCAGCGCTCCGACCCGGCACTCGCATGCCCTCCTTCTGGCCTGACGGACAAGCGGTCAACAAGGATATCCTGGGCGGGAATACCGACGCGCAGATCAAAGCCCTATACGCCTATCTTTCCAAGGGCGCCCAGGCAGACGTCCCCGCCGGACTGATTCGCGGACGCAAGGAACTGATGGTTGGGACTGAACCGCTGATTTATCGCAACTTCATTGAAGGCGGCGGATCGCGTGCCATTGGGGTCGGCTATCCCGAGCACGCCAACCTCGCCTTTGATGCCAACAACAATCGCCTGGCGATGATCTGGCAAGGGTCCTTCATCGACATGTCCCGGCACTCCACCGACCGCGGCGTGGGCTACGAACCGCCGCTGGGTGACCATATTATCAAGTTGCCCGAAGGCGTGGCCTTCGCTTCGCTCGCCAATCCCGATGCAGCCTGGCCCGCTGAAAATGGCAAGGCCGCAGGCTACCATTTCAAAGGTTACCACCTGGACGCCCAACGTCGTCCGACTTTTTATTATACCTTCGATGGCATCGAAGTGGAGGACGCTCCCGTGCCGAAGGCGGGCGAGATCGACCTCACGTTTGTGCGCCGGATCAAGTTGACCGGCAAGGCCCCGGCCCAACCCGTTTGGTTCCGCGCGGCCACGGGAGACATCAAGGAACAGCCCGACGGCAGTTACCTCGTTGACGGCAAGCTTCAGCTCCGTTTGAAGGACACCCTAAAGCCCCGTCTCGTGGGCAATGAACTGCGGGTTCCCGTCAATCTCCAGTCAGCCTTCATCGAGGAACTCACGTGGTAAACCGGCCAACTCTTCCTTCTCTATTTATGACCGCACGACGCATCGCCGGACGCAGCCTCGCCCTACTCGGCGCCACCGCCTTGATCGCCCAATCGGCGCAGGCCGCCAGCGTGGCGGATGCCGAATCCGCCTATTATCCCATCGTGAAGATTCCCATCCCGGAGGGAATCGTTTTGGAAGCAGGCGCGATTCAACGCTTTGGCAATGACCGGATCGCCGTGTCCACCCGCCTGGGCGATATCTATTTCATCGACGGCGCCTTCGAGAATCCGCCCCACCATGTCAAGTTCACCAAGTTCGCCTCAGGTTTGCATGAAGTGCTAGGCCTGACGACCAAGGGCGATGGCTGGTGGTACGCCACCCAGCGGGGCGAGATCACCCGTATCCGCGACACCAACGGCGACGACCGAGCCGACGTGTTCGAAACCTACTGTGACACCTGGGAAATCGGCGGCGACTACCACGAGTACGCCTTCGGTTCCAAGTTCGACCAAAACGGGGATATCTGGGTCACCCTTTGCCTGACCGGTTCTTTCACCAGCGAGAACCTCTATCGCGGCTGGTGCCTGCGCGTGAAGCCCGACGGCACAGCGGTCCCCACCTGCAGCGGCGTGCGTTCCCCTGGCGGCATTGCAACTAATCATCTCGGGGACATGTTCTATACCGATAACCAGGGGCCGTGGAACGGCACCTGTTGGTTGAAACACCTGAAGCCCGGCGGATTCATGGGTAATCCGTCGGGATGGAAATGGTACGCGAACGCGACCAACATGGGTCCGCAACCCAAGATGCCCGTGTCCAACAGCCGGATCGCCACCGAGTGGAAGAAGATCCCTGAATTCGTCCCGCCCGCCGTGGGTTTCCCCTATGGCAAGATGGGCCAGAGCGCGAGCGGCATCCAAAACGATTTCACTGCCGGAAAGTTTGGTCCTTACGCCAACCAACTCTTCGTCGGCGACCAGACCTGGAGCACGGTGATGCGCGTCTACCTGGAAAAAGTCGAAGGCACCTATCAAGGAGCCTGCTTCCCGTTCCGCGAAGGCTTCGGATCGGGCAGCCTCGGACTCGAAATGTGCCCCGACGGATCACTCTTCGTCTACGGCACCGACCGCGGCTGGGGCGCCCGTGGCGGCAAACCGTTCGCCTTGGAACGCTTGGTCTGGAATGGCAAAACACCCTTCGAAATCCAGGAAATCCACGCCAAACCCGATGGCTTTGAACTCACCTTCACCGAACCCGTCGACCCCGCAGCCGCAGCGAAGCTGGATTCCTACGAAATCGCAACTTTCACCTACCTCTACCGCTCCGACTACGGCTCCCCGGAAGTCGATTCCACCAAGCCCGAACTCAAAGCCGCAAAAGTCAGCCCCGACGGCAAATCCGTGCGCCTGATCTTCAACCCCGTCGAAGGCCACATCCACGAGTTCAAGCTCAAGGGCGTGACTGACCAAGGCGGACACTCACTGCTCCATTCTTCAGCATGGTATACGTTGAATGTGATTCCGAAGAGTTGATGCCGTGATCGGCGCTTTATCCCTTCCCCCTTGGGCAAGATGATACCCGGGGGAGTTGGTGGAACAGCGGCTCTTGAATACACTTTGGCGCCCGCCTCGCGAAGCGCCTGGAGTGCGGTTGCGAGGCTCCGCGAAGCCACCGCTTTGGAGGTGGGTTCGGGTTAGCTGGCGCAGATTCATGCCCGTGACCAGCTCCCTAGCAAAGCCGGGAATCACTCAAGGCGTTGAACTTCCTGTCGCGTTCGGGTGCTCCGATCTTATCCCGCGGTGACCAGCATCGAAGGGCGGTAGCTCCACTTAAGTTATTCCTCATTCCAGAGCGGTGGCTTCGCCAAGCCTGCGCAACCACACTCCATACGCCTCGCAAATTTCCAGGCGGCTTAAGAGCCAGTTCTAAAAGTGGCTTTGGCCGGATACGCCAACAGAAAGGGCCGAGGGTTAGGCGCGCCGAGCGAGCATATTCCGGTGAATACGTGACGGAAGCGCAACAACGCCCGCAACCCTTTCTGCCAGCAGGTAGCCCAATGCACTTTTCGGACAGGCTCCTAGAGGATACTCCTTCGGCACTTGGGAGCGAATGTGTGGCTGGCTGTTGCTGGAGATAATTGCTGATGCCGCCAAGCCAACATTGCGGCCATTCCGGTGTATTTAGCTTCTTTTCAATTCTACAACGACAATTACAGCGGTCCCATCCGAGTCGGACCAGCACCCACATTCACTGCCAATTGAGCGCTACAAAAGAGCATCGGCAAACCAGATCCGCCCATGAATATGG
>DATJII010000045.1:0-5853 GCA_035493435.1 Candidatus Limnocylindria bacterium
CCGTTGCCGTCTTTCCACCTTATCCCGTCGGATACGTACTCGTTCTTGAGTCGGGCCGCCGGATTGGTAGGCTCGCGGCGATGAAGTCTATTCTGATCATCTTGCTTTTCGTGGTCTTGACGGGTTTTTTCGCGGCAGGCGTGGCTTTGGCGGCTAAGGGCTCGCCTTTGCTTCTCATCATTTCGTTGGTCGTTTACTTGGCTGCCTTTGCCAAGGCTGGCTGCTTGAGCCAGTAATTTTGGGTCACTCCAGATTGTTGGTAGTGGGTTGTTTCCAGAAATTTCAGTTTTTTTGAAACAACCGTCACGGGTGTCGGGTCCATTTAGCGTTCAAATGTCCGAACCAGCCCATCGTTCCCTCACGCGCCCAGCCGTCTGCCTGAGCTTGGCGCTGATCACCGCCTTGATGCCCCTGACCGGGTGCCGCAAGAAACCGCCCACCGTGGTCCAGACGGATAAAATCATCCGTCGAAATCTTACCGAATTGGTAACGGCCGCGGGCAAACTCCAGCCGGTGGTTCAGGTAAAGATCAGCCCGGAAGTGGCGGGCGAGATTACCGAATTGCCGGTCAAGGTTGGCCAAATGGTCCACAAGGGGGACCTGCTGGTACGCATCCGACGCGACCTCTACGAGGCCAGCCTGCGCTCTGCCGAAGCCAACTTCCGTTCGTCCCAAGCGTCGGAGATCAATTCCCAATCCACCGCCCGCAAGGCGGAATCGGAATTCCGTCGTGCCGAGGAACTTTTCAAGAAGAAGCTCATCAGCGATTCCGCGTTTGACGAGGCCCGCACCGCCTACGAGGTCGCGAAAGCCAACGTCGACGCCGCGCACGAGCAGGTGGAAATGGCTCGGGCTTCGTCAAAGAAGGCGGAGGAAGACCTCCTCAAAACCACCATCGTTTCTCCCATCGACGGCACGGTCACCAAGCTGAACAGCGAACGGGGCGAACGCGTGGTCGGCACGGGCATGATGGCAGGCACGGAGATCATGAGCATCGCCGACCTCACGGAAATGGAAGCTCGGGTCGAAGTGGGTGAAACGGATGTTGTATTGGTCCAATTAGGCCAGAAAGTCCGGGTCGAAGTGGATTCGTTCCGCGACCGCAAATTTCAGGGAGTCGTAACACAGGTGGCGAAGTCCGCCAATACCACCGGCACCAACACCCAACAGGAATCCACGAAGTTCGAAATCCGGATTCACATGCTGGACAAGGATCCGTTCCTGCCCGGAATGAGTGTTACTGCCGAGGTGGAAACGCGCTATCGGACGAACGTGGTTACCGTTCCCATCCAATCGGTTACGACGCGACTCGCCACGAATGTGGTGGTCAAAGCTCCCGATATGGACGGAGGCAAAGGAAGGGACGCCTTTGAATTGGTGAGTAACAAGAAAGCCAAGGACGGTCCCAAGCCGCAGGACGTCGTCTTTGTGATCGAGAATAACACCGCGAAGATGGTCCAGGTACAGCGAGGCATCAGTGACGATTCCTTCTATGAGATCCTCAGTGGCCTGAATGAGGGGCAGGAAGTGGTAACCGGCAGCTACAAAGCCATCTCTAAGGAATTGGAAGATGGCGGTGCGATCAAGCACGAGGAAGTGCCTGGAGACAAAAAGGGCGGAGCGAAGAAAGGGTAAATCCCATGCCGCTCATTCGCATTGAGAATCTGGCGCGGAGATACACGATGGGGACCGAAGTGGTGCACGCCCTCCGGAACGTCTCCATCTCCATCGAAAAAGGCGAGTACCTGGCTATCATGGGTCCTTCCGGTTCGGGCAAATCCACCCTGATGAATCTGCTGGGCTGCCTCGATACGCCGTCCCACGGGAGTTACGAGCTAAACGGCAAGAACGTTGCCCGGATGACCGACAACGATTTGGCGGAAGTAAGAAACCGCGAAATCGGGTTCGTCTTCCAAAGTTTCAATCTTTTGCCTCGCTCGGATGCCTTACACAACGTCGAGCTCCCGCTGATCTATGCCGGGGTCCCACGCACGGACCGCCGGGAAAGGGCCAAGACCGCGTTGGCCAACGTGGGCTTGGAGGATCGGATGCATCACCGCCCGAATGAGCTCTCGGGCGGACAGCGCCAACGCGTGGCCATCGCCCGGGCATTGGTGAATCGTCCCTCGATCGTTCTGGCTGACGAACCAACTGGTAATCTCGATTCGAAGACCGGCGATGAGATCTTATGCCTGTTTGAGCAACTCTCGCGCACTGGTAATACGATCATCGTCGTAACCCACGAAGAGGACGTGGCGTTACACGCGCGCCGGGTCATTCGTATCCGTGACGGGTTAGTGGCGGCGGATGAGATCAATCATGCGCCACGGACTGCCAATCACGCGTCGTCCACGCCGCCGCCCGTTCCCATGGCGAAAGTGTCCTAATATGACTTACGCGCCGTCACGACTCTTTGAAGTTCGCGAAGCGATTATCATCGCGTGGCAGGCCTTACGTTCGAACAAGTTGCGTTCGGCGTTGACGATTCTGGGCGTGGTTATCGGCATCGTGACCGTGACGCTCATGGGGACGACAATTAACGGGATTACCAAGGCATTTCGGCAGAGCATTTCCAGCATGGGAGCCGACGTCCTGTTTGTTGGACGGTTCCCTTGGATGAGCTTTGAAGACTGGCGGACGTTTCGTAATCGCAAGCCGTTTTCCGCCCACGATGCCCAGGAATTGGAACGCCTTTCCACGACGGTTGCGGCGGTGGCCCTGCAGGCCGACGACAATGCGACCGTCATGTATGATCGGCGCAAAGTCTCGGGCGCGTGGATCGTGGGCAATGTGGAGGCCAGCCTCTATGTCCGGGGCCTGACCATGGCCAAGGGACGCTTTATAAATACCGCCGATGTCGCCTCGCAACGCAACGTCTGTGTGATCGGCAGTTATCTTGCCGAAGGTTTCTTCCCGCACGACGAGCCCATCGGAAAGCGTATTCGCGTGGCGGACACGGCCTACGAAGTGGTCGGGGTCCTCGAAAAACAAGGGGCCTTTTTCGGCGGATGGAACCAGGACAACCAGGTGGTCGTCCCAATCTCCCGTTTCGCCATGGATTTCGATCATTATCCCGATTATGTCATCGCGGTCAA
Organism: Candidatus Limnocylindria bacterium; assembly: GCA_035493435.1. Classification (GTDB taxonomy): domain Bacteria; phylum Verrucomicrobiota; class Verrucomicrobiia; order Limisphaerales; family UBA9464; genus DATJII01. The sequence goes on from DATJII010000045.1 coordinate 3,096, forward strand.
AGCCCGTGATCCAGCCCAGGTGCAGGAAACCAAGGAGGAGTTGCGGGCCATCCTTAGACGCCTGCGCAAGGTCGCACCGGATGCGCAGGATGATTTTGCCATCAACCAGCAGGAGGCTTTCTTAAAGTTTTTCATGGCCTTCGGCGGTACGATCGCGATTGCCGGACTTTTCGTGACGAGCCTGTCGCTCTTCGTCGGTGGCATTGGGATTATGAACATTATGTTCGTCTCGGTGGCGGAGCGAACCAAGGAGATCGGGATTCGCAAGGCGCTGGGCGCGAAACGCCGCACCATCCTGATCCAATTTCTGGTGGAAGCCGCGACCATTACCTTGGGTGCAGGGTTAGTCGGGCTCGCTATCGCCTGGCCGGCCACTTTGGCGATCAATGAGTTTTCGACTTTTGCCGCCGAAATGTCGTGGCCGATTGCTATTATTTCGATTCTGGTTTCCATCGCTACCGGGGTCGTCGCCGGGTTCATTCCCGCTTGGCGGGCCGCCCGGATGGATCCCGTGGAAGCGTTGCGTATCGAGTAACCTATGTTTCGCTGGCTGAACGAAATGCGGGAGAACGTGAACCTGGCCCTTTCGGCCGTTCGCACCCATATCCTGCGGTCGTCCCTGACGGTCTTGGGGATCCTGGTGGGAGTCTTTTCGATCATCGCCGTTATGACGGCCATCCGGGTGTTGCAGCAAACCCTGGAACACCAGATGAGCGATTTGGGCAGCCACACCTTTCAATTGCAAAAATGGCCTGCGATCCAGGTCGATGGCGACGCTGACACGTGGCAGAAGTATGCGCGTCGCAAGCGTTTCTATGTAAAGGACGCAAACCGCCTGCGCGAAAAAGCCGATATCGCCGCCGCAGTCAGTGTTACCTGTGACCTTGATGTCGGCGAAGCGTCCTCACGGTTTGCCCATACCAATCCCAATATTCCTTTGACGGGCGTGACGCCCGACACCTTTGTAACCCGAAACTGGACCGTCGCCGACGGACGTCCCATTGTGGATGCCGATGACCAGGCGGGACGTTTGGTCTGCATCCTGGGAGCCGATCTCGCCAAGACGCTGTTTCCTTTTGGCTCCCCGGTAGGCGAAGCCGTCAAACACCACGGGGTGAATTATCAGGTAATCGGTGTCCTGGAGGGCAAGGGCGCCATGTTCGGCCAAAGCCAGGACAATTTCATGGCCGTGCCGCTCTCCACGGGATTGAACCGCTACGGAAAGATGCGCCAGATCAATATCCAGGTCCAGGCAGTCGACGGCTCGCGGTATAATGAAACGGTGGAGCAGGTCCGCGGCATCATGCGGGCGGTGCGCAAGGTGGAACCGGGGCAGGAGGACGATTTCGAAATCGTCTCGAACGATTCCCTGGTGGGCCAATTCCGTTCCATGACCAGCGGCATTCGTATCGGATCGGCGGTGATCAGCAGCATAGCTTTGGTGGCAGCCGGCATCGGCATCATGAACATCATGCTGGTCAGTGTTACCGAGCGCACCCGCGAGATCGGCATTCGCCGGGCGATCGGAGCCAAGAAACGCAGCGTCATGGTTCAATTCCTCTGCGAATCGACGGTGCTTTCGCAGGTGGGGGGAATCCTGGGGATTCTGGGTGGCATGCTTTTCGGTAATGTCATTGCCTTTGCCACCCATTCGATGCCCGTCATTCCTTGGGATTGGATCGGTATCGGCTTCGGGGTCTGTACTATTGTGGGCATCGTCTTTGGAACTTATCCCGCCTGGAAGGCGGCAAATATCGATCCCATCGAGGCGTTGCGGTACGAGTAACGGTCGTTTGCCACGGTGTGCGGCCTCCGATTTCGGTGGGGTTTTCCTTCGCGAGTTCCTACTGGAACAACTGCGGCGCGAACTCGTTCAGGTAGTCGCGCCAGTTGATCCAGGTGTGGCCCCCTGCGGTCTCCCTATCGACCACGTTGAAGCCGTGCTTCTTGAAGAGCGTCACGGTGTTGCGCGACGTGTCCAAAAGGAAATCGTCCTTGCCTACCCCAAACCACACCAGCTTCAGGCCCTTCTTGAGCTTCGGGCTGTCCAGTTGGGCGGCGTTACGTTGTTCCCAATTCGGTCCGGTGGGCGCGTTGGTGGCATTGCGGTTGCGGAATAGCTCGAACAGTCCCGAGCTATAGACACCGATATGCGAGAATTGGTCAAGGTGGGGGAAGGCTATATTAATGGTCTGGTTGCCACCCATGGACAACCCGGCGATCGCGCGGTTTGCCCGGTCGGCCTTGATGCGATAGTGACTCTCGGCATAGGGCATCAGGTCGGTCATGAAATCCGTCACGAACTCGTCGGGAGCACCCGGCGTGGGAGGGCGAAATCCGGCGGTGCTGGTGTGGCCGGCGGGCATGACAACGATCATGGGCTTCGCCTTTTTTGCCGCAATGAGGTTGTCGAGGATGAAGTTGGCGCGTCCGACCGAAGTCCACGAGTCGTCCGAATCACCCGCACCGTGCAAGAGGTAAAAGACAGGATACTTGCCGCCGCCTTTTTCGTAACCGGGCGGAGTATAGACATGCATCCGGCGGTACTTCTTCAGCGATTTCGAATAATAGGTCACTGCCGACAGCGCGCCGTGCGGCACGTCCTTGGTATCCGAGAAATTGGAACCCGGGACATTGACCACGCTCCAGAGATTGTTATTGGACTCGCTGACGGCCGGGCTTCGGGGATCCGTCACCGCCACGCCGTCGACATTGAAGGTGTAACGGTACGTGCCGGGATTGATCGGCCCCAAAGTCA
>DATJII010000046.1:0-32856 GCA_035493435.1 Candidatus Limnocylindria bacterium
TTGAATGCGGAGGGACCCATACCACGGCTCTGGCGGTGCTTTCGGGCGGCACCCGACTCAAGACGATCGAGGCGGGGGCGGCGAATTTACGCCTGGTAGATGACGCGACGCTGGGGCAAGTCCTTTCTACCATAGCGGAGCAATATCCCGATCCGGCGGCAGTGGGGATTGGCATGGCCGGTTGTCGAGATGAAGCTGACCGTCAGCGGGTGTATGGGGTACTTGGTGCGATATGGCCCCGGGCGCTGGCGGTAGTCTCGCACGATTTGGAAACCGCTTGGCGGGCGGCAGGTTCATTCTCGGACGAGCCATGGCAGCGTCGAGTGGTGGTCGTCGCAGGAACCGGTGCCTGCACCTATGCCAAACGCCCCGACGGAAACGAAGTGAAAGTAGGTGGCTGGGGACATTTGTTGGGTGATCGTGGTAGTGCGTATGAAATAGGACACCAAGCCCTGCGGCATGCCATCGTTCGTTGGGATCGCCTGGGCCGATGGGGGACATTTGGGGCGGCGGCCCTACGTCGTTTGGCGCTCAATACTCCCGACGATTTAATAGGGTGGATCCAGCTCGCGCCCAAGGGTGAAGTTGCAGCACTGGCAAAGGATGCTTTCGCCTGCCTTGGTTCGGACACTTCGGCTCGCGCCGCAATTGAGGAAGCCGCCGCAGGATTGGCGGCTGACGCTATCGCGTGCATGAAGCGGGTGGCGGTCAAGAAAGGCGCAATGGATTTTTGTCTCGCCGGCGGGCTATTTGAGCATCAGCCAGCCTATGAAAGGTTGGTAACCAAGCTTCTGTTGAAGTCGTATCCTGACGCTCTGGTAAGGCGTTTGAAGGAGTCGGGGGCCTGGGGGGCAGTGTTGATGGCCAGGGAAGGGTTCCTGCGTTTGACGACTTTGGGCGGATCCGATCCATCAAACGGTCCGGATTTTCGACCAACTAGAACGAAACGAAAAACTCCCACCGGTACTCCGGCTCTCTTGATTCCAAAGTCGTTGGATACTTCACCGACTGAACGAAGAAATCCACGGTCGATGGAACTGGATCAAATGAGGGTGAGTGCCGCCATCGAGTTGATCCTTTCCGAAGACGCGCAGATTCCTGCGGCACTTTTGGCCGAAAAGGAAAAGTTGGCGCGCCTGATAGCGAAAGTGGCGAAGGCGTTGGGAAAGGGGGGACGGCTTTTTTATGTGGGCGCAGGCACGAGTGGACGCCTAGGTGTGCTGGATGCCAGCGAATGTCCACCGACGTTTCGGACGCCACCGGAATGGGTCCAGGGTATTATGGCGGGCGGGGCGAAGGCCTTGCTCTCTGCAGTCGAAGGGGCGGAAGACGATTTTGCCGGAGGTTCCACGGCGCTGCGGCTTCGGGGGGTGGCCAAGATAGACGTGGTGTTGGGCATCGCCGCGAGCGGGCGTACGCCTTTCGTCTGGGGAGCCTTGGCGGCGGCGCGCGAGGCAGGCGCACTAACCGCGTTGCTGTGTTTCAATCCCTACTTGGAAATGAAACCACAGTTTGAGCCCGACATGGTATTTGGATTCGACCTGGGGCCGGAGGTTCTGACTGGATCCACCCGCATGAAAGCGGGGACCGCCACCAAGTTATTCCTCAATTGCCTCACCACTTTGGCGATGGTGCGGCTAGGTAAAGTGGCGAGTAATTTGATGATCGACTTGAATCCCTCCAACGAGAAATTGCGGGACCGAGCCGTGAGAATTGTCGCCGAATTGACCGGTTGCGATCAGGCGGTGGCACACGGTGCCTTGCTGGCTTCCCGTTGGGTGGTCAAGGATGCGGTAAAGCAGGTGAAGTTAGGGTTGCGTAATCGGGTGAGCGGGATCGGTTGAGCGAAATCCGTCACGAACGCGACATTTTGCCCGGGATGCGGCTTTTCATTGTTGGCGAAGTTTGTTCTCCTCCCGCGGTCGCAGCGACAAAGCCGGATGAGTGAGATACCCCAAAAACCTAAAATGACGTCCCCTGCCAAGCGTGACACTCTGAGTGCGCTAGGCAGGCGTTACCAAGTGATTCGAGTGCTGGAGCAGGATGCCCGCTTTCGCTATGCGGTCGCGATCCTGGTACTGCTGGCGTTCATGATCGGAGCCCTCATTCCGCGGATGTGGATTGTCTCGCCCCGCGAGTATCCCGTCGTGATCCGGGTTCGTCTGCTGGACCTCTTGTCCGGGCCATTCAAGCGACGGCAGGCGGAGCGGGTGTCGCAAGCGGGCGATTTCAAAACCGCATTGGTGCTTTGGGATATGCGGCTCTCGGAAAATCCCTGCGACCTGGTGGCCCACCGGGGCTATGTCCGGGATCTTGCCCGGCAGGTGAATCCCGGACGGGGCGGACTGACCCAGCTCCAGTTGCGCCTCAATAATTATATGGCGGTCTGCCGGACCAACCTCGACGATGTCGCGGCGGTGGCCCGGGTGTATTCGGCCTACCAGATGCATGGACGGGCCATTTCCCTCCTCGCCGACCACGCCACGCTCACCCCCCTGGCGACCGAGGTCCTGGCAACCGAGTATATCGAGACCCGCAAACCCCATGAGTTTGGCGAACTATGGAAACGGTATGGGACGGCGCTCTCGACCAATGTCGAATCGGTCCTCTGCCACGATGCGTGGCAGGCTGCCTGGGTGGGCGGGGACCTGGCCGCAAAGAGCAGGGCCAGCCTGGAGTCCGCCAGCGCGGCGCCTGGCAGCCAGTTGCATGCGCTAAGGATGCTGCTGGCGGTCGACGAAAGCGAAAGTGACACCGGCGCATACCGGAAGCACTTAAAGCAACTGGAGGAGATGGACAAGGCGCGTATCCAGGACGAAACCCTGTACTGGCAATTGCTCGACATCTGCGGCAAACGCCAGATTGCCGTGGAGTACGCGACGAATTATACCGCCCTTCCCCAATCGGGAGGGGAGGCCATGTATTTGGTGCGCGCCTGGCGGCGCCTGCATCTCTATAACGAACTGTTCGAATATGGCCGCGGCAAAATGAAGGTATTGCACGACGAGCCGGCCCTCTGGCAGACCGTCAGCGACGCCCTGGTCGAGGCGGGCATGTGGGACGAGGTTCGGCTGCTGGGAGCGGATATGGGTGAAGATTTCGTCCTCAAGAACCATTTTGCCGGGTACTTGAATTATTTGGACGGCGTTGCCTCCCATAACCAACGGCAGCGCCTGCTCGCCGAGGGCTATTTTCAAGACGCCGTCACCAATCTCCCCCAGAATCAAGTATTGTCGCTCGAAATTGCGGCCCGGGTACGGAAGCTGGGATATCACCCGCAGGCCGACGCCCTTTGGACAGGTCTGGCTGGGACCGGAGCGAAGCTCGAATCGGGGTTGAACCCGCTTTACGCACTGGCAGTGGAGGCTCAACGCGGCGATTTGGTGGAAGCTGTCGCGGCTGAATGGCTGCGGCTTAAGCCCAATGACACGGGAGTTCGCCGCCGCTACCTGATGGCCAAGCTCCAGAACCGTTCCCATTCCGCCGATACTCTGGCTGTGGCCACCGAACTCGCTACCGCTCCAGATGCCACGACCACCGATGCGTTGTTGGTCGCTTCGGCCTTGGTGCAAGCTGGCAAAGGCGGTGAGGCCTTGGAAAAACTGGCTCGAATCGACGAAAGACAACTTACGGCCGGCGAAAAGGGGCTGGCCCAACTCGTGCGATTCGAAGCCAGCGTTCAAGCGGAGGATCGCGACAAGGCCCGGCAGGCGTTGATGGGTTTGGACACGAAGTACCTTACCTTGGCCGAATTGGAATGGCTAACCGCCCAGAAATACGTTCTCCGCACCAAATCTGCGACAGCGTCTTGACGAACCGCTGCCGCGTATCGAAATTAGGGCTGCCAGATGGTACCAAAAAAACCACGTAATGTGCGGCGGAACAAAGGGCGGGAGCTCGATGTTCAAATCGATTTCTTCGAGCGCCTGCTTCAGCGCGATCCCGATTGGGTGGATTTGCTGGAGGTTTTGGCAGATGCGTACACGCATCGCGGTCGCGCGGAAGATTGCGTCAAAGTAGACGAACGCCTGCAGGAGCTTTGCCCTGGCGATGCCGAGGTGAAGATCAATCTGGCCATTAGTCTCACCGTCGCAGGTCAGCTTGACCGGGCTCTGATGGAATTGGATCGAGCCTTGGATATGGGCTACCGCGATATTCGCTGGTTGAGCCGAAATCCGGATCTGGCGCAGTTACGGAAACATCCGGGCTACAAGTTATTGCGAGCCAAGATGAAGTCCGTGAAGGCCTCGTCTGCGAAAGGGTGACACGTTAGCGGCGGGCGGCGAGCAACTCGACGATCATCGAAAGGACCTCTTCCCGGGCAGGGCCCGAAAGCGAAAGGGCGAGTTGGGCCGAAAGTAGTCCGTAGGTTGCTCCAATATCGTAGCGGCGGCCGTTAACCTCGTAAGCCAGGTAGCGTTCTTTGCGCGCCAGTTTTGAAAGAGCTCCGGCAAAGGCGCTTCCACCCGAACGTGATTCAGCCAGCAGCGGCATGACCGTGGGAGTCAGGATGTGCATGCCGAAGAAACAGAGATAGTGGCCAGCTCGCAGACCCGGCACGATCAATCGTTGTTCAGCCTCGGTAGGCGTCGGTTTTTCCACCGCTTCGGTGACCTCATACAATCCGTCCCGGCTGGGCAGCCGCTTGCCGCCGACCGCACCAAAGTAGGGCAACTTGCTTTCGTGCGTCGCCTGGACGGCCGAGACCGCGCAGTCCACCGCGATGGCCACGTCAACCAACTGCTTGGCGCAGCCGGTCTTCAGGGCGCTGACGTACACATGGTCGCCTACCATTAGGAGGAACGGGGAATTTCCCACGAAATCCTTGGCACAGGTGATGGCGTGGGCGTACCCCTGTGGCGACGGTTGGGCAATGAACTGGAGGCGGTCGGCGTGGATTCCGGCGGCTCGCGCGTAGGCTCCTTCGTCACCGGGAGAGACAACCACCGCGACCTCCTCCACTCCCGCTGCCAAGGCTTCACTGACGATAATAGCCAAAGCCGTGCGAGCGACTCCGTCGCGATCCACCAAAGTTTGGAGGGGCAGCGTACGTTGATTGGGGCCGGCCGCGGTGATGACGGCTTTCGCGATCTTCATGCAGGCAAGACACTACCAAATCGTAGGAAGCGTGTCAGCGAATCCCTCGCTTGGCGAATTCCTCCAGGGTCCAGCCGTATTCCGCCGCCAATTGCTGCACCACTGTGCGTTGCTTAAGATCGGCCGGCATGACTTCCCAAGTGTACGTTTCCATCTCGAAGTGGGAGCACATTCCCGGATGACGTTGTACCTCGTCTAAAACCCCGGTGAGGTGGCTGGCTGTCGTGCCGAAGACATCGCGAGGCGTTGCATTGAGGGGAATGTGGAAATGGATACGCCACTCCCGGTCGAGTTGCGGGCCGTCATCGGTGGAGGTGACCAAGGCTTCGTCCAAATCACGATAGCGGATGAGCTCACCGTCCGAGCGCCGTTCGATGACTTGGTGGAAGTACACCTCATCCAAGAAGGCCTTGAGTGCTTCCCGGGCAGCGACGGTTGGACGGACGCTGAGGGCGTTGCTGAGATGTATTTTGCTAATGCGAATGCCCGCTTTACGGAATCGGGCGAAAGCGTCCTGCGGTTGCTCGTATTCAATCGCGAGGTGGCAGGCGTCGTAGTTGATCCCCAAATGCTCTGCCAGCCGCATGTCCCCCGGGCGATCCGCCCGAAGCTGTTCGAAAAGCATGACACTCTCGGCTGTGTTTTCGACGAATCCCAGGGGTTCGGGCTCCAATCCGAGATGAAACCGTCGGCCATAACGGCGGCTGAGCTGCTCCAGATGCTCAACGCAGAGCCAGAGATTTTCCCTCGCGGCAGAGTACTGCCGTTCCGTGAGGCGGAACTCCTTAAACGATAAGGGAACAGTGCTAACACTGCCGTCGAGTTCACGGGGCTCGTCGACCATGAGCTCAGCCAGGATATCGAATAGCCGGATCGTGTAATCCAGTCGCTCGCGATACGACCAGTCCGGCTGGGCTACCTGTTCCTTCACTCGTCCGCCATGGAATCGGCCGAAGGGGAAACCATTGATTGTGTATACGTAGCAGTGGTGGGTTTTCAGCCAGTTCCGGAAGGCCTTGAGGGTGTTCGGCTGGGCGAGTTCTCGAGAGGCCTTGTCACTTAGCCGCAAGCCAATCGCGTAAGGTCGATCCGGGGCCACCTGCCGCTTTACCGCCAACGTGAATTTCTCCAGCGTGCCCAACGTTTCAGGCCAGTCTTCACCGCGATGAATGTTGGTGCAGTACGCCAGATGAATTCCGTGGGTCAGTTTCATGGATCGCCTTGGAGCCGAAACGTTATTTCACCAACACGAAGCGCAAGCAGACCGGCGCTCCCACTTTGAGTTCCCGATCCATTTTGGTAAGGGTCCCGGTATTCTCATCGATCCTGAACTCCGTGATGTTGTCGGTGCCCTGATTCCCCGCGAGCAGAAATTTGCCGGAAGGATCGAGATTGAAATTACGGGGAGTTTTGCCGCCGGTCTTGGTCTGGCCGACCGGGGTTAATTTCCCTGTCACGGCGTCGCGCGTGAACACGGCAATGCTGTCATGCCCGCGGTTCGATCCATAAACAAACTTTCCGCTGGGGTGGACGCGCACTTCGGCGGTCCAGCTCTCACCGGTGAAATCGGCTGGCAGCGTCTTAACGTTCTCGATTTCGCTGAGTTTCTGGGAGGTGGCGTCGTAACCGAAAACTGTGATGGTCGAAAGGAGCTCGTTGATCACGTAAAGGTGATGTCCATCCGGGCTGAAGGCCGAATGGCGAGGGCCGCTTCCCGCGGGGACGATGCCGTCCAGCGCTTCGTGGGCAGAGCGGACTCCATTGGTGGAATCGAAATCGAAGGCGTGAATCTTGTCCGTACCAAGGTCGCAAACGAAGGCGAGCTTGTTGTCAGGTGAGAAAAAGGTGGAATGCGCGTGGGGCTCGCCCTGGCGGGACTTGTTTACACTGGAGCCCTTGAACTGGGAGAAGAAGGTATTGGCTTGGAGGCTGCCATCTTTGTTGATGGGCAGGGCCACAAAACTGCCACTGCCATAGTTTGCGGCGAGCGCGTATTTCCCAGCTTCGTCGACAATGATATGGCACGGACCGCTGCCGACCGACGATTGCTGATTCAGTTCCTTCAGGTCCCCGTTGGCCGGGTCGATGGCAAAGGCGGTCAAATATCCACCCTTCTGTTTTCCCCATTGGCCGACTTCGTTCGCCGCATAGAGGTGTCCTTGTGCCGGGTCGATGGCGATGAACGTCGGGTTGGCTGTTTTGGCCACCAGCTTTGGGTCCCCGAGTGCGCCGGTCTCCGAATCGAACGTTGCGGCGTAGATACCATCGCTCTTGGGGCCGGTGTAGGTCCCGATGTAAAGGCGATATTGTTCGGCGACGAGGCTGGTTCCCACAAAGGCAAGGGCCACCAAGGTGGCACGGCTCGGTAACAGGTTCACACCACGAGGAGACGCGAGAACTGCCATGGGATTCAAGTAAGCTTTGCGCGGGCTGGAATATCCTTACCGATGGGAGGGTTTTCAGGTCGACTTCTCGCGTGCTGGATAAGATGCAATTGGGAGCGAGCGGCTACTTGATGCTGTGTTGCCTGTTTTGGGCCTTCAGCTTTCCCCTGATGAAGGCGCTCCAATCGGTGGGAGCGGCTCATGCTCCTGGGGAATCAACGCTTTTCCTAGCGGCAAGCCTGGTGGCGTGGCGTTTTACGCTTTCCGGCGCGGCTTTGGCGTTGGTCCTGGGCAAAAAACTGGCTGGATTTCGCCATTTGGAGGTCGAACAAGGCTTGGGCTTGGGCGTTTTTGGCGGCGTAGGGCTCGTTCTTCAAGTGGACGGACTCGCCTACGTGCAAGGCTCGACCTCGGCCTTTCTGACGCAAGGCTACTGTGTTTGGATTCCGCTCTGGTTCGTCTTGGTCTCGCGTCGCCTTCCTCCTTTATCGCTATTGCTGGCGACGGGTGCGGTGGTGACCGGAGCCGCGATCCTGGCAGGATTGGGAACGTCGCAGTTGCATTTGGGACGGGGTGAATGGGAGACGTTGGCGGGGTCCCTTTCGTTTACCGGTCAGATTCTTTGGGTGGAACGTCCAAAGTACGCGGGAAACAATACCCTACGCAGCACGCTCATCATGTTCCTGGTCATGGCGGCCAGTGCGATTCCAGCGGCACTGATCCTGGCGGAGCATCCGGCCAATATCCTGAAGCCGTTCCTCAATACCCCCGCGTTGGTTCTCTTTGGGTTTTTGGTGATCATTTGCACCCTGATTACTTTCCCGCTGGCCAATCACTGGCAACCCAAGGTGTCGGCGACCCAGGCGGGTTTGCTCTACTGCACGGAACCGGTGTTCACCAGTTGTGTCTGCCTTTTCCTCCCCGGCCTGTTTGAGCGTTGGTGGGGGCTCCGGTATCCGAACGAACAGATCACCTGGAATCTACTGGCGGGTGGGACCTTGATCCTGGGCGCAAATATTGCGATCCAGCTTTGGCCTTATAGGGCGAAGGGGTGATGGGAGGAATGGGAATAATGAGCCAGTGCTTGAGGCGATTGGGCGAGACAGGCTTGCAGTGATACCCTCAGCGCCGAGCCGCCGCTGCAACTCCAAAGGTAGAAACGGCGGCTCGCCGCTTAAGGGCGCACCCGCAGCCTAAACCACACTCACCGGTATGGTTCGTCGCGTTTCCGGCTTGGCTGTCGGGCGGAGCATCTGGGCGGCCGCAGAGTCCGCGAAACGCAGGCCTGCTCGAGTAAGCCGGAAAGCCTCGGGAGTTATTTCAGCCCAGCCGAAACGGCACAGTTCGTCCATGTCAGATTGCCATTCTTCCCGAAGATCAAATCCAGTGCATTCGGTGAACTCGTCGAATCGCCAGCCTACCATCATGCGTAGGCCAAACGCAGCCAACTCGCCAGCGCGTGCCAGCGGCGCCAATTCTTCGCTGAATTCCTTGGCTCGTCGGCCTTTTTCGAGTTGATCGCAATAAAGTGAGGTGTTGGCCCAGTTCCGGGCACGCACGCCGCCGATATATTCCGAAGCACTGGGACCCAGGCCGTAACTGTCGCGTCCGCGCCAGTAGCCGATATTATGTCGGCAGGCAAATTGGGGCACCCCGTCGGCTGGATTGGGATAGGGTGCTGCGACGGGTGTTCCAGCGCGGGCATGGCGCGCGAAGTTGGCGATTTCGTATTGAGTGAACCCTGCGGCTGTGGAGCGGTCGATCAACGTGTCGTACATCGTGCAGGCCAGTGCTTCATCGACATCGATTTTCCCCGCCTGGAGCTGATGAAAAAGAGGCGTATCCTCTTCATAAATCACCTCGTAGCAGCTCAAGTGCTCGGTGCCGAGAGCCAAGGCTTCATCCAAGGTCGCATTCCAAGTCGCCAAGGTTTGCGTAGGGATGGCGAACATGAGGTCGATGTTGATGTTGTCGAAGCCTGCGCCGCGCAGGATGTCGTAGCTACGGAACACCATGTCCCGGCTATGAACTCGGCCCAGCCGGTCCAGCAGCTTCTCGTCCAGCGATTGGACGCCCATCGAAATCCGATTGACCCCGGCGGAGCGGAGGAGCTTGGCTTTATCAGCGGAAAGCGTGGCTGGATTGGCTTCCACGGTCCACTCGAAAGCCCCCAGCAGATTCAGGCGATCCATCGCCCCGATTACTGTCTCCCATTGTCGAAGGGTGAGGAGGGTGGGCGTGCCTCCCCCAAAGAACACCGTTTGCGGGCGGCAATGGGGGGCAACCAGCTCCAACTCGCGGACCAAGGCGCGAACAAAGCGCTCCGCTTGGTCCCCACTGGGTGGGGCGGAGTAGAAGGCGCAGTACTCGCACTTGTGCGCACAAAAGGGTACATGGATGTACAGGCTGGTGACGAAGGCCATCGCCAACAAAGAAAGCCCGAATCGGGTCCGGGGGCAAACTCCGTATTCAGTTTCCTCCGGAGGGAACGAACTCGGGGTGGAGCAAACCGTAGTCTCCACGCGGAATCCACAGGCCGCCCGCCACGGTTCCATCCGCCGATTGCGACAGGGAGTACCAGATACAACCCTCGCTGTGGACACCCAAAGGACTGGGGCTCAACGGTGAGGTGACATCGAAGGCGGACAAACTGGAACCGTTGGATCCAACCAGCAGGTTTTCGAATTGGTCAAATTGACCGATGTCGAGAGTGCTGGGGACCGAGCTGTAACGTTGGAACTTGCCGGTGGTGCTGATTGCCCAAGTCTCCAATGTGGCCGGGCTGTTGGTGCCCGAGGACGCGCGGGCCAGATACACGGCCCCAGTGGCGGTCACCCGGATCGGAGGGGTGTTGGGCAGGGGCAGGCTATCCACCTTGCTCACGCTCAATCCATCGTAGGCGAGGGCCGTGAGGTCATTGGTCGTGCCTGAATAATTATACCATCCCTCGCGCAGCGTGTACGCCAGGTTGCCTCCGTGGGAAATGCCCTTGAGGGCGCCGGGCAGTTCGATCGGGTCACGGATCACCGGGGAGGCGGGATCGCCGAAGTCGATGACTTCCAGGAAATAGTGGGTTTCCCAATTGCCCCAGGGTGCCCAAAAACCGGTATAGATCACGAAGCCATCCATGGCGTTGGTTCCCTTTTCGCCCCCCGGCGCGCTGAATTGAAAGCCGGTATAGATCTTTCCCTCCGCTTCGAAGAAAGATCCAATGGTGCTGTTGTCCGGCGCCTTGACGGTGGTTTCACCGAGGAATAGGGGCGTGGACGGATTCACGTTGAAGGCCAGCAAGGTGCGGCCGCCGTAGCCATTGTAGAATGGGAAGGCTGCGAAACCCGGCCGGGCAAAGAAATTCAGGCTGACTGGCGCCATGATATCCAGGTAGTAGAGCGGGTAGCTCCAGTTGTTTTCCTGTGCCCAGACCACGACGTTGGTGGAGATCCACAAGGCCTTGGCATTGCCTCCGCCGAAATTAGTCACCAACGATTCCCAGTGGCCCTGTTCAGTGAGGCCGCTGTTCGCGAGATCGATCCGGGTCACCCGGGTGGAGCCATACTCGACCCAGTTGGTATAGTCGACGGTGACAACCCAATTAGTGACGAGGAGGTCCGGCTGGGGAGTCTTGACTGTTTCAACGACTGTATTTGTTTCAACCAGGGGCGGCTGGGGTTCATCGTGGCAAAGGGTGCGCCAGATATTGGTCGTATAGCCGGGACCCGCGGGGCTGGGCGGCACATCGATGGTCTTCCAGAAATTGGTGCAGACCTTGATGGGAGGTTGGGGCTTGAGCACCACGACTTCATTAGTTTCCAAGGAAAGCAACGGGGGTTGCGGGACCCGGGAGACCACTGGATTGGTGCTGTTTATCGGTTCCCAGCGGTAGTTATCGCTTTGCCGTTGGAGTACGACGAGGGTGTCGCCCGTGATGGATGCACCGACGATAGGGTAGTTGGTCAACGTAACCCGGGAGACCGGCGCTTCAGGCAGCCCCGACGGGGCGAGCTGGACATAGGATTCAGTGCCGGTGGCAGACAATTCCACCAACGCATCCCCCCATACCAGGACGCGATCGACGTGAAAGAGCAGGGACGCCGAGCCTTCAATCACCGGATTGTCCCGGTCGGATATATCTGCCGTAAACAATTCCTGGCTCGTTATGCTGACGAAGTTCGTGGGACTGGTGAGGGCCACACGCCGTGGCGTGCTGTCACGGGCGATGACGCCTCGGGTGGCCACTCCGTTGGTGCTCAGGTCCAGTAGTTGAACCCCTTGAAACCATTGATTGGTCCCGCGTTGACCCCACCAGGGCAGGAGGATCAATCCGGCTTCGGGATAGACTGAGAAGGCTTTTTCGTTCCAGTTCGCTTCAGTGCCAGAGTAACCATCGCCCAAGGTGGCTTGGCTAACCAGAAACGGTTTGCTGGTGTCGGATACGTCGAACAGGCTGGCCGTGACGCGGTTGGTGAGTACACCCAGGGTCAGCAACTGGTCGCCCAAGGGTTGCAGGAAGGTGGAATAGCCGGGTACCTGAAGGTGACCTTTGACCGTAAGGTTGGTAGGGGAACTTAGGTCGACGATCCACAGCGGATCAATTTGGCGGAAAGTCACCACGTAGAGGCGGTCGCCCGAGAAGCGGGTGCCGAAAAGGCTTTCGTTGGTGACCAGGTCCAGGCTCCCCAATTTCTTAAGGTTTTTGGAAGGGGTCAGCGAGAATGCCTCCACCACGGCGCGGGTCGGTTGCAGCGTTCCTCCATTGCCCTTGGGATCGCTGTTATAAATCCACTGGGAGGGGACCTGTGAAACGACGGTCAAGGCGGTCGCGGTTGCCGTCAGCTTGAATTTGTCGCTGACATAGCCAGCGGTTTTGGCGTAGCCAATACCTACCGGTGCGGATTCGGGATCGGAGATGTCGAGCACCTGAACCTTGTAGGTGGAATAGAACCCAGTGTCCTGGCTGTCGGATCCATAGCCGCTGAGCATAAAGTACTTGTCAGTGGCCGACACCACACTTGCGGAAATCGTGACAGCAGTGCTTTTGGCCGCCCCAGGATGTGCCGGGTCCGTGAGGTCAAAACTAGTGACTGTGGTGGAAGGTTCGATGGTGGTTAGAGCCGCGGTGAAATAGACCACACCGTAATAATAGTTATTCTTGATCGAAGCCGTTATCAGGCGGTTCCCAATCAATCGGCTTTCCACCACACTGCCGTCCAGAGGCAGGCGGGATTGGATCGAAGGAACACCGTCGGTGACTTTGACGAGGACGATGGAGGAATCGCCAAAGCCGCACGAGGGCCGGGTGACCAAGGCAATCCACGCATTGCCGGGACCGGTCGAACTAAGAACGTACATCTGCTCACCGGCGTCGGCCAAGGGGAGGGTGGCTTTCAAGACTGGGGTGGCTGGCTGCGTGACATCGATGACCTGAAGTCCCCGGTACTGGTTGAAGAAATAGACCGTATTCGAATCGACGCTCCAGATGTCCGACTCCACCACTGAGGTGGCACTACGGTCACCCACGAACTGGTCCGCCGACGCTCCCGTGGGGCCTGCGGTGGAATAAGAGACTGTTAACGCGGGATCAGAAGCTGTGACGAGTGGGGTGAAATTGGTGCTGCCGGTGTAAAAGGCAGGCGGCAGAGGAAGAGAATTCGCGTCATCGGCGGAGACCCGAAATAGTTCCATGCCGAGATTGGAGGCGAACGTGACTGTCGTTTCGGTGCCTGAGCCGTTGAGCCACGATTTTCCCCGGGGCGTCCAGCTTCCTTGTTTTAGGCGTGAACGGCCCTCCACCGTAACACGTTGCGTGCCATTGGGAACTTTTACCCGCACTGTGACATTGGTGCCGTCGGGATGGATATCCACGATTTCCGGCAATTGAGTTTCGCCCGCGCGGGCGGCGCCCAAGGAGGCGAAGAGGGAAGCCATCGCCAACCAGCGTGTGAGCCAAAGTGATTTCATAGTGTTGAGGGCCAGAGTGAGTCCGCAAATAGATGGCCACTGCGCTTGGAATCGGACAATGACAGTCGACCACGGCGGGCCAAGAAAGGCAAGGAAGGGAATGGGCTCACGCAGAGAACGGGCCACTGCTGAAGAAGTGCTTTGCGCCAATGAACCTCATAGATCAAAGCCAGTTTGAGTGCTGAGGTAGCTCGAAAACATGCGCTTTTATGGCGTTTTTTGTGATTTGACGTCTTTGGATGCAACTGTCTCTATCTGAATTAGTTACGCGATTGGTTCATTGGTAACCGCGGAGAAAAACAGGGAAATGGGCGATCTAGGTTCCCAGGTACTTGTTGGCAGGCGAAAGATCGGAATGGGCCGTATAACCAACTGCCAAAAAATCACCCGGAACCTCTTGTTCCCGCGTCTCAAAACAATGCGTAAAGCAGTCTGACAGCCTCTTCCCCCTTCGCAACTTCGCGCCTTCGCGTGAGTTTGTACTCCTTCCTTCCGCAACAGAACCGGACTATTCCCTATCCCTTTTCGTGTATTTTGTGACTTTCGTGGTTCCCCGTCTTTGTCTTACTTCGCGTCCGCCCGCAGTTGGTTCGGGTCGCCGTCGCCGCGACGGAGTTCGAAGGGTACGCTGTCCACGACGTGACGGATGAGCGACGAGAATTGGAGGCCGTCCTTCGTGGTCTGCTGGATGATCTTCTCCACCGCCGGGCGGTCATAATACTCCAGGCCGCGACCGAGGGCGTAGGTCAGCATCTTTTCCGTCATGCACCGGAGGAAGTCGGGCTGCCGATTCTTGGCCAGTAGGGCGATGATGGTCTGGTGATCGGTAAACTTTTCGCCGGTGTTCAATTGTCCGGCGGGCTCGATGGCCGATCCCTCATCCGTGTCCCGGAACCTGCCGATACCGTCGAAGTGTTCGAAGGCAAAGCCAATGGGATCCATACGCGCATGACAGGAGGCGCACATGGGATTTTCCCGGTGCTGCTCCATGCGGACGCGCAAACTGCCCTTCAACTCCCGTTTTTCCAACTCCGGCACACCGGGAGGAGGCGGAGGAGGGGGCGTGCCAAGGAGGTTATCGAGCACCCACTTTCCGCGCTTCACGGGAGAGGTCCGGGTGGGGTTCGAGGTCAGGGTCAGGAAGCTTCCCTGGCTTAAGAGTCCCATGCGCGGGGTGCCCTTCAGGGAGACCTTCACGAAGTCGTCGCCCGGGACCTCGGGCATTCCGTAGTGCTTGGCCAGCCGGTTATTGATGAACGTATAATCCGCCGTCAGGAATTCCGTCACCGGACGGTCATTGCGTAGGATATAATCAAAGAACATCTCCGTCTCGCGACGCATGGAGGACCGCAGGTCGTCGTCGAAGTCCTTGAACTTCTCGTGGTCGGGATTGACCACGGTGAGCAGGCGAAGTTGCAGCCATTGTCCACCGAAGTTATCGACCAGGGCCCGCGACTTCGGGTCCTGCAACATGCGTTGGATCTGCTTGTTCAGATCGCGGCGCAGATGCTTCTTGCGGGCGAGTTCCATTAACTCGTCATCTGGCATCGAACTCCACAGGAAATAGGAAAGTCGCGAGGCCAGGGCATATTCCCCGATAGGATGTACCGCCTGTGGGTCATTCGGTTCCGGTTGGATTTCCTCCCGGAACAGGAAATTGGGCGAAACCAGCACCGCCGTGAGGGATTGCTTCACACCCGATTCAAAGCTAACTCCCGTCGCGCGAGTACGACTATAGAGGGTTACCAGGCGGTCGACTTCCTCCTTTTCCACGGGACGGCGAAACGCCTTGGCGGCAAATCGGCCAATGATTTCCTTGGCTACGGCTCGTTCGTTTTCCGGCTTGGGTGTTTTGACAAAGACGCGTTTATGGAACGCCGTCAGAGGGGGCGGTTCGGAAGTGAAGGGGCCTTCCATTTCGGCGTAGAACACATGGAGATTGCGGTCGAAGGTTTTCTTTTGGGGACGAAGCCGGCCTTTCTCGTCCTTGGTTTCAACGATCTTTTCCAGGTAATAGTCGTTCACGAAGGCGATGCCCACGTGGTGCTTGCCACTATCCAAGTGGAGCCGGTATTCGAAATCCCGCGCCTTTTCGCCCTTGTTCGGGGCGACATCAATGACCTTGACCTCTTTTTGGTCCACCCGGTACGCCATCTTGGCATCTTCATCCCCAGCCCGATCCTGGTAGGCCTTCACTCTTATAATGAAATCACCCCTTTGCGTGGCATCATAGTCGAACCCCATTTCCCCGTTGGAGGCGAGCGAAGCCAGGGCCCCGCCACTGCCATGACCGGAAATCTGGGAAGGATCGTAATGCTTCGTTTTCGGTGGCTTCGGCCCGGTCACAATCGCCTCGTCCATGATCTGCTCCGCCGCCCGGACATATTTCTCCAGCAACAGGGGCGGCATCGAGAGGACGTCGCCAATGTTGTCGAAGCCGTAGCCGACATCGTCGTTGGGAAAATCGTCAGCGGGATGGAAATCCACTCCGACCAAGTCCCGGACGGTGTTGTTGTACTCCGCACGATTGAGGCGCCGAAGTGTCACGCGACCTGGATCGGGATTCGCGGGATCAACGGGATAAAGTGTCTTATCGAGCCACGACACCAACTGGGTCCGTTCCAGATCCGTCGGTTGAGTCTTCTTCTTTTTCGGCGGCATATCGCCGTCCCGAACCACCTGCATGACCCGTTCCCATGTGTGACGATCTGCCAGCATCGCGTTGATATTGGTGTGGGTGTCGAAGTTGATTTCCCCTTTGTGGGCGTCGTCCCCATGGCAGTCCCAGCAATACTGCTTCATCAGTGGCAGAATCTGCTGATGGTAGCTGGCGTCGGCAACCGCCGGATCGAGCACTGGCTTAAGGCGTTGGTAATGAGGCCTTTGAAAAATGACCAGACACACCGATGCCACCGCACCGATGAACAAACCCCCCAAGATGGACCAACGCTTTGCCATGCCTCGGGGGTTGGACGAAGAATGAGGCGGAAATATTGCAGGAATCTCTGCGAGTCCCGGCGACAGGTGAGCAATCTGATTTAGGCCTCCCGAAGCCTCAAAACAGGACGCTGCCCACGAAGTCATCAAGCGGCTTGGCGGATCGATTGGTCTTACGGACCACCACCGCGATTTCCCGGCTGTATTTGGGCTTTAGCGGAAGCCGAACGATCTTCTTGCGGTTTCCGTAAAGAGCCAGGACGCGTTGTGGCACTGCTGCTATGCCCAAGCCCAGGGCCGCCAGATTCAATATCACGTCAAAACTATCCAACTCCATCGCGGGTTCGTCGCAAAAGCCCTCGGTCTTGAGCCACTGGTAAAGGGCGACACCCGCAATCTCCTGGCGATCGAGCATTAGCCATCGCTCGGTCTTCAGAGCCGCCCGTAACTTCTTTTGAGTGCTACGCGGCGAAATCGAAGCCAGCACGCTCGCAGGTGATCCAATGAGCGTAAAGTCGTCACGAAATCGGTGAGTTGCAACCAGGCCGCGTGGCAGTCGTTCCGGGACGGGGAGCAACCCTGCATCGAGTGTTCCTTCATCCAGCCGAACGAGGATCTCAGCCGTGGTCTCCTGTGTGACTTGAAGTTGGATATCAGGGCGTCTCTTCCCAAACGCAAAGAAGAACCCCGGGTAATAGGCGAGTCCGATGCTCCGTGCGACTCCCACCCGGAGACTCTGCGCCAGTTTGCCAAACTGGCTCTGGACGTCGGCGAGTGTGGCCTCGGTGGATTGCAGGATGATCTTGGCCCGATCGAATAGCAGTTTTCCTGCTGGGGTAAGGGTGACCCGCCGGGTGGTGCGTTCAAACAAACGAATGCCCAATCGCTCTTCGATTCCTTGAATCTGCCGGGTGATAGCGCTTTGAGTCAGTCCCGCTTCACGTCCCGCGCGGGTGAAGCTCCCGTGCTTCGCTGCCAGGTGGAACAGCGACAGCTCGTAAAGATCGAATGGAACTTTGGCGAGAAACTCATTCATTCATACAATGAATGAATCATCTGATATTAATGAATTATCGCAATCTCAAAAGTTCGGTCAGGGTATCTCCGACGGGGGAAAAGACGATCGCGCAATCCAGCGCGACGTCGTGAGCCCGTGACCAAAGAAACGAATATGATCACTGAAACGCGCCTCCCGCAAAACGCCGCCGGAGCGTTCTATGTCACCGATGGTTGCATCGACTGCGATCTCTGCCGGGACGTTCTACCGACAGTGTTTAGCCGCGACGAGGGAATCGGCATGACGATTGTTTACCAGCAGCCACAGGGCGAGAAGGAAACCGCGGACGCACTGGATGCGGTGAGTCAATGCCCGGCCGACGCGATTCGGGCCGACGGACGTTGACCGGGTGATCGCCCGCGCCGATCACCAATTGATGACGTGATCGGCGTAAAGAACCAGCCGAATTGAGAGCAGCGCGCTGTGCGCCATGTCCAGGGCCAGGGCGGTCCAGGTCGATTTATATTTATAACGAACCCAGCCCAGGAGCAAACCGGCTCCCAATAGCTCGAATACGGCAATGGGATTGAAGCGAAATTGAAAAGCCATCCAGGTTGAACCCGTAATGACAATGGCCCACTTCCATCCAAGGCAAGATCTCGAGAGTCCGTCGAAAATAAGCCCGCTGAGAAAAAGCTCGCTTGCCAAAGGGCCTAGAAGAACCGTCCTTCCCCAGTAGAGCACCGGCAATTTCGATGACCCATAAATGAAGTAGGGATGTAAATTGATTCTGTCGTGAAGCAAGTGCTGGGTGCCCACGTATAGAGTCAAGCACCCAGCCAGCATTGCCAATCCGACAGCCAGCCCTCGCCAGCTGAAACAATTCAGGCCCAGGTATTCCCCAAGTGGGTAGGGCCGGCGAAATGACGCCACCCATATGCAAAGTCCGACAAGTATTATATGCGTTGTGATCTCCATCGCATAATACGCTTCAAAACTTGGGGTTGCCGACCGGATATCAAATTGCCCGTGTCGGGTATAGATGGCGGCGGCCCTGAGATCGTTCAGGATCCGTGGAACTGCCCTTGTCAAGCCAAGGCCCGCCACGCATAAGATCAACGTCATTCGGAGGTCCCAAGGTCCGGGTCTAATTCCAGACGGCAACGGCGGAGGGATCGTTCGTGACGAAGCGGGATTGCCGTTGTCATTCACCTGCTGCATAACGGAATTGTGAAAAACCTGGAAATCAGTCTCCGGCCCCCATCCTCTCAAAAACAAACAGATTGTTCAGCCCCAACTGAAAGGTTCCGCGCTTGATCAACCTAAACCGGGGCTCTCCAAAAATTTTCGGCGTATTATTCACGTCGAATCCGTGGTGCTCTTCGAGCGACATCCCATGCACCAACCGTAGTTTGACTAGCACGTCCAGGATCTGGTCCACCGCCGGTGAGGGAACCGTGATGATCAAGCGGCCTCCCGGTCGAAGGAACTTGGCTATACCATCGGCGAGGGCCGTGGTCTGGTCGTCGGGAAAATGTTCGAGCACCGCCAGCATGACAATGGCGTCAAAAGGGCCGGCATTGGCTGGGAGGTCGCCAGGGAAATAACCCCGGACGAGGGTGAATCCTTGCGCCGTCTGGGTATTCGAGGGAAGTACCGGATCGATTCCCATGCTGCCCGGACCGCATTGGCCGTGGCGGGCGAAGAGCACGCCGTCCGCACTCCCTAGATCCAACACTCGCGCCCCTTTGGCGATGAACGGTCGGGCCTTGTCGATGCGATAGTTTTGGATGAATCGGTCGAGGGCGGTCATGGGCGGAACGGGATGGTGGCTATTGCTTGGGCTTGGCAGGTTCCAAGGTTTGGGGACGGGCCACGGTCTTAAGTCCAAGAACGCCCAGGAAGAAGCTGCTCGAAATAATTTGCAGTCCCATAATGACAAGAGTCGTGGCGGGCAACAGCCGGCGCATATTTGCCCCGTAGTCGAGCGGACCAAAGCCCGCACCCTTCCAGACCAGCACCGAGGCCACGAGCAATCCCAGCCCGAGTAACACCGCCAGCACCCCAGCCACCACGCCTTTTTCGACGCTGAACCGGCGGTAGGCGGCGGTAAAATCATGGTCGGCATTGAGCAATCCCTCACTCACTGCGAAGACCTTGGTGAAGACCCCCAACGAGGCGAATTGGATGCCCAACACCACGCACATGCACGCTACGGCCAAGACGCCGACGTCCAAATGGGCATTTCCGATGGTCACCTGTTTGAATCCGGTTAACAGCATGCCAAAGACTCCGACCAGGAAAAGCGCCACGCCCGGATACAGAAACAGCCACTTCGGCGAATAGATCAGCATGAACCGCAAATGGCGCCACCCGTCGCGCCAGGGTTTCAGATGCGGTGGCCGGGAGCGACCGTCCTTGTACAAGGTGATCGGCACTTCGGAGACGCGCAGGCCCTTGATCGTGGCCTTCATCACCATTTCCGAGGCGAACTCCATCCCAGTGGTCTGGAGGTCCATCTTGCGGTAACCCTCCGCCGAGAAGCCGCGCATGCCGCAGTGAAAATCGTGGATGGGCGTCTTGAAGAAAAGGCGTCCCAGGAACGAAAGCGAAGGGTTGCCGATCCACCGGTTCTTCCACGGCATGGCCCCGGGTGAAATAGTCCCGCCGCCATTCGGCAAGCGGCAGCCCATTACCAATTCGTCTCCTGTCCGCAGCTTCTCGATGAACCCCTTGATGTTGGAGAAATCGTAACTGTCGTCGGAATCCCCCATGATGATCCATTTGCCCGCCGCTGCTAAAATGCCGTAGCGTAAGGCATTGCCGTAGCCCTTGGCTTTGACGTGTTCCACGCGCACGCCGAGCCGATGGGCGATTTCGATGGAACCGTCGGCGCTGCCGTTATCGGCAATCAGGATCTCGCCGCGCACACCAGCCGCCTCGATGCCTTTCTTCGCCTTGATGATGCAGCGTTCTAGCGTTTCCGCCTCATTAAGGCAGGGCATCACGATCGTCAGCTCGATGTTATTGGCCATGCTGGACACAGGGCGCGAAGGCTGGGGCTTTGCGCGGTGAAGTTCAAGACACGTGTGTTACGTCGCAAGCTTGCGTTGCCGCCCAGTTCGGGCAACAACTTCCGGGTGAATTGGAAAGGTCTTCTTGCCGTAGCTGCGTTGGTGGTTGCGGGTTGTGCCAGTTACTCGACTATGACCAAGCCTCCGTTGCCGTATCCCCACGCCCGCAAAACCAACGTCGTGGACGATTATTTCGGCACCAAGGTCGCTGATCCCTATCGGTGGCTGGAGGACGACAATTCCGCCGAGACCAAGGCCTGGGTGGAAGCTGAGAACCAGGTGACATCGGCCTATCTGGCCCAGATTCCCCAGCGGGCGGAGATCAAGCAGCGCATGCTCGATCTCTTTAATTTCGAACGGTTTGGCGTGCCCTATCACGAAGCCGGTCGCTACTTTTTCAACCACAATACCGGCCTGCAAAACCAGGACCAGTGGTTCTGGTCTTCCTCCCTCGACGGTGCGCCCACGCTCCTGCTCGACGCCAACACCTTGAGCGCGGACGGCACGGTCTCTGTCAGCGCTCCCATCCCGACGGAAGATGGAACCCTCGTGGCGTACCAAACCTCCGCCAGCGGCAGCGATTGGAAAGAGATCCGGATTCGTTACGTGGCAACCGGCACCGATCTACCTGACAAAATCGAGTGGGTGAAGTTCAGCGGTCTTTCCTGGGCCAAGGACGGTTCGGGCTTCTTCTACTCCCGTTACGATGCTCCCACGGAGAAAGATCGCCTGACCAAACTGAACGAGTTCCAGAAGCTCTATTTCCACAAGCTGGGCACCCCGCAAGGTGAAGACCGCCTCGTCTACGAGCGCAAGGACCATCCGCGTTGGGGATTCGCAGGCGAAGTGACCGAGGATGGCCACTACCTGATCCTGTCGATCAGCGAAGGCACCGACGTCAAGAACCGGGTCTACTACCAGGATCTGAAGCAAGCAGGGAGCCCGGTGGTCGAACTCCTGAATAATTTCGATGCCAGCTATAACTTTGTCGGCAATGACGGCTCGGTCTTCTGGTTCCTCTCGGATTTGGAAGCTACGCGTGGACGCCTCATCGGCATCGACACGCGGAACCCTGATCGCAGTGCCTGGAAGGAACTGATCCCGCAATCTACCGCCACCCTTCAGAGTGTTTCGGTGGTCGCCGACCGCTTTGTCGCCAACTACCTGCGGGACGCCCGCAGTGAGATCAAGATTTTTCACCTGGATGGTTCTTTCGACAAAGAACTCGTACTGCCTGGCATCGGTACTGCCGGCGGATTTGGCGGACGCCGCGCCGACAAGGAAACCTTTTATTCCTTTACCAGCTATACCAACCCCGGACGGGTGTATCGTTACGACTTTGCCACCGGGGCCAGCACCGTGTGGAAGCAGCCAGCCCTGAAGTTCGATCCGGACGCCTTCGAAACCAAACAGGTCTGGGTGACCAGCAAGGATGGAACGAAGCTGCCGATGTTTATCACCCACAAGAAGGGTTTGGCCCTTGATGGCCAACGTCCCACGCTGCTTTACGCTTACGGCGGATTTAACATCTCCCTCACACCTGCGTTTTCCATCGGCAATCTGGTCTGGATGGAGATGGGTGGCGTCTATGCCGTGCCGAATTTGCGTGGCGGGGGAGAATATGGCGAAGAATGGCACCAAGCAGGCACCAAGCTCCGGAAACAGAACGTCTTCGACGATTTCATCGCCAGCGCCGAATGGCTCCAGCACAACGGCTATACGAACCCGAAGCATCTCGCCATCCAAGGCGGTTCCAATGGCGGCCTCTTGATCGGAGCCTGCATGGCCCAGCGTCCTGATCTCTACGGTGCCTGCCTGCCCGCCGTGGGCGTCATGGACATGCTGCGATTCCATCGGTTCACCATCGGTTGGGCCTGGAAGAGCGACTACGGCAGCAGTGAAAATGCCGATGAATTCAAGGCCCTCTATGCTTATTCACCCTACCATAATTTGAAGCCAGGCACCCACTATCCGCCGACCATGGTGACCACCGCTGACCATGACGATCGCGTGGTTCCCGCCCATAGTTTCAAGTTCGCCGCCCGCCTCCAGGAAAGCCAGGCTGGCCTGGCCCCCGTCCTGATACGAGTCGAATCCAAGGCGGGTCACGGTGCGGGTAAGCCGATCACCAAACAGGTCGAGGAACGTTCGGATCAACTGGCTTTTTTGGTTTATCAGTTCGGCATGGAGGGCCTGCCGAAATAATGGAAGAGTATCGGGCCGCGAAGGATTGGAATATTTTCGCGGTTTAGAAACACGCGACAGCGCTTGGAGTGCGGTTGTGCAGGCTTGGCGGAGCTACCGCTTTGGGAGGGGTACCGCCTCGCGGGCAAAAGAGCCCCAAAGGGGCTGTGACTCGGGCTGGTGCCTTCGATTAATTTCCAAAGCTGGAAGTTTCATGGTCAGGCAATCGGTGACGGTGCATGCAGTTCTTTGATGGACAGAGGCAACTCGGGGGAATGGGCAACGAAGTGGTAGTGGTTGGTATTATTCAAAAGAAAACACGCCCAAACGGCTGGAGCGAAAGCCCCTTCATAGGCCGGCTGCGATCGAGACAAGACGCCTCGCAAAGCGGCAGCTTCGCCAAGCCTGCGCAGCCGCACTCCACGCGCTGTCGCGCACTTTAGAGCGTCGCTGACTACTCACAACCTCACCGGTGCATATAAGCCGCTAACCCGTTTAAGAACATCTGCACCGAGATCATCACCAATAACATTCCCATGAGTCTTTCCACGGCCATGGAACCCTTTTCCCCGAGCACCTTGGAGATGGCGGGCGCAAACATTAAGACTCCGGAAGTAACCGACCACGCGATGAACGTCGCCAGCAGCCAGCGACCTCGCGCATCGGGTTGGGAGGAGCCCAGCAGCAGCAAGGTGGCAATAACCGAAGGTCCCGCGATCATTGGCGTCGCCAACGGCACGATAAAGGGCTCCATCAGGGGCTTGTCGTTTCCGTGCCCGGACGAGGGCGGAAAGATCATCTTCACGGCAATCAGGAAGAGCATGATCCCGCCACTCAGAAACAGGGATTCCTGCTGAAGATGCAGGAGATTCATTAACTTCGCCCCGAAGGCAAAGAAGAACAGCAGGATGACCAAGGCGAAGACCAGTTCGCGGGCAATGATCTTCGTGCGCCGCTCAGGAGGAACGGGCTGTAACGCCGTGACAAAACTGGCCACGTTGCCGACCGGATCCATGATCGTGATCAGCAACAACACCGCCGAGATCAGGCTCATCGGCTCGGATGCAGTTTCGCCCGCCATAACGTATGGGCGCGACTCTATCGTTTAGTTGGCGCAAAGCGATCTTTGTCGTTCCGGGTGTCATTTCGGTGATGAGAGACGGGAGCCGTTGATGCTCGCTCGCCCCAGGACTTTGTTGGGGGCGAGGGCTGGATTCGACATTCCCCAATTCTAATGCTACAACCACGGCTCAAATGAAGTTTGTCTGCCTTCTCCTCTGCCTGGCAGGTATGGCGTTGGGTTCCCCTTTGGATGATTTTCGTTCGGCCGCCAAAGCCAAATACAGCTCAATCGGCGTGAAAGCGGCCGATTTCCTGGTCCAAAATATGCCGGACAAGGATCGCGAATCTCTCACGAGCGATTTTCTCATGGAGAATCTCGATCATGCCATGCGGGCCCGCACCGAGTTCGTTTGGGCCAAACAGGTGCCGGAATCGATCTTCCTCAACGACGTGCTGCCCTATGCCGTCTTCGACGAACCGCGCGATCCCTGGCGCGCTGAATTCTACCAAAAGGCCCGGAATATCGTGAAAGACGCCAGGACGGGCGCCGAGGCTGCCCAACTATTGAATCAGCAGTTCTTCAATCTTCTCAAAGTTCATTATAATACCGGAAGAAAGCGTGCTAATCAGAGTCCGAAGGAATCTGTCCAGCTTGGAATGGCTACTTGTAGTGGCTTGTCGATTATACTAGTGGATGCCTGCCGCGCAGTGGGTATACCAGCCCGGGCGGTCGGAACGCCGATGTGGTCCAACGAGCGAGGAAATCATACCTGGGTGGAAATCTGGGACGGCGCCTGGCACTTCACAGGGGCGGACGAATACGACAAGAACGGACTTGATCGTGGCTGGTTCGTCAACGACGCCTCCCAAGCCAAGGCGGACATCCCCCGGTATTCCATTTATGCCACGTCGTGGAAACGCGAGGGTTTGGCCTTTCCCCTGGTCTGGGCTCGCCGCAGTGATGCGGTGGCAGGTGTCAATGTGACGTCCCGCTATGCGAAATCCAATGCTCCAGCGTCGTCGTTTGCGCAATTGGGAGTTCGCCTGCTGGCCGCTCAGGATGGTGTGCGACTGCCGTCAAAGGTTTGTGCCGTTGATTCCACAGGATCCCTGCTGGGCGAAGCTGAGACAAAGGCGGGGCGGGCGGACCTCAACGATATGCCTCGTTTTCAACTAAAGCCCGGCACCCACGGTTGGCTTCGCTTTACGCTGGATGGTGAAACACGGGAAGCCGCTTTTGGCCCGGTAACCAACCATAGCCCGACCGTGGACGTTGTCTGGTCCAAGCTCGCCCCTGTTTCAGGTTCCCTGGCAGGTATCGAAAAATGGCTGGCGCGTCCCGCGAATGAACGCCGTCCAGACGCCGCTGCCTTACGGGTCGGCTTGACCCGCGGTGAAGCGGAACGCGCTTTGACGCTGCTCACCGACGATTACCTCGAACATTTGGCGGAAACTCGGGAAGCGGAACTGGAGCGCAAGATCATTACCAACGGCGACAAGGTCCTCCGTTGGGAAAGCAAAACCTATGGCGAGCCGCCAGTCGATGGGCGGAGCTTATGGATCTCCATGCATGGGGGAGGTAACGCTCCTGCTGCGGTCAATGACTCGCAGTGGACGAACCAAATCCGCCTCTACCAACCGGCGGAAGGCATCTACGTGGCGCCCCGTGGCCCAACGGACACCTGGAATCTCTGGCACCAAAGCCATATCGATCCCATGTTTCAACGGCTCATCGACGACTATGTCGTCCTCAAAGGCGTCAATCCCAACAAGGTGTACTTGATGGGCTATTCTGCCGGAGGCGACGGTGTCTGGCAGCTCGCACCCCGCATGGCTGACCGGTTCGCCGCCGCAGCGATGATGGCGGGACATCCCAACAGTTCGTCCTTGCTGGGGCTGCGAAATCTACCCTTTGCCATTTTCATGGGAGGCAAGGATGCCGCCTATGCGCGTAATCGGCTGGCCGCCGAGAAATCTGCTGAATTGGACCGCCTTCAGGGCTTGGATCCGGGCGGCTATGTTCATATGTCCCGGATCTATGAGGGACTCGGCCATTGGATGAATCGCAAGGACGCGGAAGCCCTGCCTTGGATGGCGCAATTCACCCGCAATCCCTGGCCGTTCAAGGTCGTGTGGCGCCAAGGCGACGTGGTCCACGACCGCTTTTACTGGCTGGAACTACCCTCCGCCCAGGCTATGGCCAGCAATCAACAAATCGTGGCTACCGTCACCAATCGCACGATCGCGATTGAAGGCGATGCTCCCGCTGGCCTCCGCCTGCGGTTGTCCGATCAATTGCTGGACCTGGATCAACCGCTCACGGTGACTGTCAACGGACGGAAGGTCTTTTCCGGAACGGTGGCCCGGCAAGCCGTTGCCATCGTCACTTCGCTACAAGAACGCCCCGACCCCACTTCGGCCGCAACGGCCATCGTCAGGTGGAATTAGTGAGTCAAGTCATGGAAAACAGGCGGACGAAACCGTTGCGGATGCCCCGGAGTCTGCGACCTTTACTCCGTGTTCCGCCGCTGGCCCATCGCATGGCTCCTGCTTGTCGTTCGCTGTTCCTTTTCAGTATCGGCTGCGCTGAGCTATTCGCTGAAGACTCTGAATCCGCAGGTCGGGCATGCGGTGGAATGGTCCATCGGGGGAGTGCCCGCCGTGGCCAACCCTTTCGACCCGGAGCAGATAAGCGTCGACGCTATCGTCACCACTCCCAGTGGGGCACAAAAGACGATTCCCTGTTTTTGGTACCAGAGCTATTCGCGGTCGCTGAGTGGCGGCAATGAAAACCTGACGAAGTTGGGAGCTGCCGAGTGGCGTGGCCGATTCACCTCCCTGGAGGTCGGTGGCCACAAGATAAGCGTCCAAGTCCGAACCAACGGCGTCCTTTTCGGATCGATAACCAATGCGCTTCCGATTGCCGGGCCTTCGGCTGGACAACCCTCGCCGTCGGGATTTGTTCGGGTGGCCAGCTCCAATCAGTATTTTGAGACTGACGATGGCCAACCGCTGCCCTTGATCGGGGCCAACATCTGCTGGCCGGGAGGGCGGGGAACCTATGATTACGACGATTGGTTCAAGGACCTGTCGGCCCATGGCGGCAACTTTGCCCGCCTCTGGATGTGTCCTTGGGCCTTTGGCATCGAGGCCGAGCCTGGGACGTTGACAAAATACCGATTGGATCGGGCTTGGCAGCTCGACTACGTTTTCGATCTCGCCGGGAAATATGGGATCAAGTTAATGCTTTGCCTGGATTACCACGGCATGTACGCGGTCACACCCGACGCCATTTTCGGTGGCGGGGATAATTGGAAAAACAACCCTTATAATTCCGCCTTGGGCGGCCCCACATCCAGCGCCAATGGGTATTTCACCAATGCCCAAGCCCACGTGATCTACGAGAAGCGGCTGCGATATCTGATCGCCCGCTATGGCTCCAGCACCAGTTTGTTGGCTTGGGAATTGTTGAATGAAATCGACAATGTTTATGCGACGTTGAATGCCACCGACGTTGCGTCGTGGCACGCCTATGAATCGAAATGGATCAAGGCCAACGACCCATACAACCATTTGGTGACGACCAGCCTCACCGGCAATAGTGACCGGGCTGAAATCTGGAACATCCGCACCCTGGACTTCTCCCAATACCATTCCTATGGAGAACCTACCCCGGCGGCGCGGCTGACTGCGGTAACGACCGATCAACGGCGACGCTATGGCAAGCCCTCGCTGGTCGGTGAGTTTGGGATCAATGCGGCCGGCTGGAGCAAGCCGTCCGATCCATATCTCCGCGGATTGCGACAGGCGTTGTGGGGCGGTGCCCTTGGGGGCACGAGTGGGACTGCAATGTCGTGGTGGTGGGAGAATCTCCACTCGGAGGGCGATTACGCCATTCATGGCGCGCTTCATTCGATTCTGGCCCCAACACATTGGGGGCAGGGCACTTGGGAATCGATGACCTTTCAAACCAGCGGCACCGCGCCGACTGACGTTTCGTCTTCGGGGGGAAACGGTGAAACCTTTGGCGTCACGCTTTCACTTAACGGCCAGTGGGGTGCAAAAAGTGGAGGCGTATTGGCACTACCTTTTCCCGATGCGGCGAATCGTTCATCCAGTGTTTTCAATGCCTTTGTCCATGGATCCAGCCACGCGGACCTAAAGAACCCCTTCAAGGTGAACGCCTGGTATGGCACGAATGCCCATATCACGGCCCACGTGAATTCAGTGTCCACCGGCGCCATCCTGGCGGTGTATGTCGACGGGACGCAAAAACTGCGCCTCAGTCTTCCCGACAAGGACGGCAAGTTTGATGCGACCGCCAACGAATATAATCTGGACGTGGTCACCAATCTCCCGGCGGGCAAGCACCTCGTGGAGATTCGTAACGTGGGGCTCGATTGGTTATACCTGGATTGGGTTCGGTTCGACGGGGTGCTCCCATCCGATTATGCGGGCGGCTGGCGTCCTTCGCCGCAGGCGATAGGTCTGACCGGCGTCAGCGAGTCGCTGCTTTATGTGGTGTCGCCCAGCGCAGCCTTCCCAGCCAATGCCACGAATCCGGCTCCGCCTCGGCAGACGAACCAGCGGGTCACTCTTCAACGGGGAATCCCTGGCAATTACGCGGCTCGGTGGTACGACCCGGAATCGGGTATTGTGGCGGGTGAGTCGGAGGGAACGGTGACCAATGGACTGCTGACTTTGCCGGTCCCGGACTACGCCGTGGATCTGGTCGGCTGGGTGCAACAAAAACCCCGGCTGACAGCTTTGGGATACGCCCAGGACAATCCGGCATTGGGAATGCGCATTACTGGGCTGCCCGGCGCCCGCTGGTTGCTTCAGGAATCGTTCAACCTGCGCGATTGGAACGTCGCCTTCTCGAATACTCCTGTGGTCTTGGACGAATCGGGCCGAGCGGACATTGCCATTCCGGCACCCGAGTCCAATAGTTCGTGGCGGGCGATCTGGCCGTAATGTCGACTCGCGAAAATCGGTTGTAACCTTTCCGCGTTGGCGTCCATGTGTAGTCAAGATGATGACTGACGACATGGAGCTGGTCCGGGAGTATGTCCAGCATCAGTCCGAAGGAGCCTTCGCCACCCTCGTCTCGCGGCATATCAATTTGGTGTATTCCGTGGCCCTGCGCCAGCTTCGCGATCCCCACTTGGCGGAGGAGGTAACCCAAGCGGCGTTCATCATCCTCGCCCGCAAGGCCGAATCCCTCCGCCCACAGACCATTCTTGCCGCCTGGCTCTGCCGTACTGCGCAATACGCTGCTGCGGATGCCCTTAATATCCAAAGTCGACGCCTGCGGCGCGAACAGGAGATGCACATGGAGTCCATGGAAAACCAACTGGAACCCGAATCCGTACCGTGGTCTGACGTCGCACCCATACTGGACGCCGCCATGGCCCAGTTGGGAGAGAAGGACCACAGCGCCATTGTGCTTCGCTACTTTGAAGGCCAGGACTTGAAGCAAGTGGGAGCGGCCTTGGGCGTCAGCGAAAACGCCGCCAAAACGCGGGTGAGCCGGGCCACCGAAAAGCTCCGCCAATTCTTCCACCGCCGCGGTATAACGATGTCGTCTGTCGCCTTGGCCGAGGTGGTCTCGGCTCACTCCGTCCAATCCGCCCCGTTGGGCATGGCCGCCTCCGTTAGCTCCACGGCCTTTCACGGGACTGCTGCGAGCCCTGTCACTTTATCGATCCTCAAAACAACACTTAAAATTATGGCTTGGACCAAACTCAAAACCGCTGTTGTCGTCGCCGTGGTCATTGCGGGGGCTGTGACCGCTACCGTCTCCGTCCGCCGGGCAAAGGCTCCGGAACCGTCGTCACCTTTTACTTTTGCCGGTTATGCGGCTCCGGAGGATGCTTGGAATTCGATGGCGTGGGCGGTCAGCGTTGGCAAGCTCGATAAGGTCAAAGCGTCCTGCACACCTGCACAGTACGAACGCCTGATGAAGAAAATGGCTGGCAAATCTCCCGCCGAGATCAGCGAGGAATTGATCCATCATGCTACCACTATGGTGGGTTTTCAGGTCACCCAGAAAGAAGTCATCTCGGACGACGAAGTCCGGTTGCTACTCCTGGTCCCACCTTCTCCAGATCATCCCAAAGTCGGTCACGACCTGCAGGTCATGCAAAAGGTCGGCGGCCAATGGAAATACGCGGGCAAGTGGGGCGTGGATATCAAGTAAATCGGAAACGACTCCACCTGAAAAGCGGACGAAAGGAGCGTACCTCTTGCTCCAATTTCAAATCCGAACGAGAAGCGGCATCCCCAAAGTGGCAGCGGCGGCCCGCCGCTGAAGGATCGTGGTGAGGCTCAAGCTACGCTGTCGGTTTAATGCGAGTGGGGCTTGCCGGTGCCGCACATTCCACAACTGCTGGGAACACCAGAACACGACGGGCCGTCACCGCTGCCGCCCGCCACGGATGCAGCGAAGGTTGAAAACTTCTTCTTCAAGTGCTTTGATCCGCAGGCAGGGCAGGTAGTGGAACCTTCCCAGGCAGAGGTCCGAACCAGGATCTCGCTGTCTTTCCCGCAGTCATCGCACTGAAACTCGTAAATCGGCATGCCGACATTTTAACGCATGACGCCTGTTTGTGAAGACCCAGTATTACCTGGCAAGCCGCGAACTTCCCGTTGGTGGATCCTCGTGCGGTTGCCCATCATTTGCACCGTCGTGGTGGTCGTGGGGCTGGGAGTGCTTTCAGCCATGAGCAATGCCCCGACCCTGGGTGCGACGGATGGCCAACTGACGCCTTGCCCGGCGCGTCCCAACTGCGTCTGCAGCATGGACCCCGAGGCAAAGTCCGGTCCCATCACGCCGTTGGCCTTCACCGGCGATCCGACCGAAGCCTTGCAACGACTCAAGAAAGCCGTTCTTACACTACCGCGCATGCGCCTGATTGAGGAATCCCAAGGCTATCTGCGGTTCGAAGCCACTTCGCGTATTTTCCGTTTCCGCGACGACGTCGAGTTCCTCCTGGACGAAAAAGCGCAAGTCATCCACGTGCGTTCGGCGTCCCGCGTTGGTTACGGAGACATGGGTGTCAACCGCGCCCGCGTGGAAAAGATCCGCGCAAAATTCGGGTCGTAGCATTCCCAAGAAGCAGGTCTAGGCCCGGCTCCTCCCTCTTGTTTCAGCACACGTTTCGCGCCCCCACACCCGGGAGGGTGAGACTCCGTCGAGCCGAACAATCGGAAAGAGGCTTCGCGTCAAGATCGCGAAGCACTTTCACGAAGGGTGACGCATTACCCATCCGGTTTGAGATCACCGGGCCAAACACTCCAACTCGCCCACCATCCCCCACGCCAGACTTGATTCATCGCACCACCCGCCACAACCTGCGGTCATGCATCCCGGTGACCAATACATTGAGCGGGTGGTCGATTTACTCGATCCGTCCGTGAATCGGATTCATAACCTCTCGGTGGAGGAAGCCCGCGAGCGCCTGCGCACCGGGGGCGCGGATGCCGTACGCGAAATCGATGGTTCATTTGCCTTGCTGGCCCGAACCGGAAAAACAATCCGGATGGCTCGTACCCTGGACCGGCCCATGCGCTATTTCCTCGCCAAACGGCACGAGGGGCCAGCCCTGATTGTCGCGGACCGCATGGACGCTATCCACGCGCAATTGGTCCAGGAAGGGTTGGACGACCAGTTTCATCCCAGCTACACCCGCATGGTCCCGGCGCATTATGTGGTTGAGATCCAGCTGCTGGGTTGCCCCGACCCCGACCCCGTCTACACCCGCTTTTTCTCGCCCGACCGCAACAGCCTGCCGACGGACCTGGACGCGATTGGCCAACGCTATATCGGGGCCTTGGCCGAGGAGATCGCCAAGTATTTAAAGGCGATTCCCGATCAGGATCCCATCGGGGTGTGCTTTTCCGGCGGCGTGGATTCCGGCGCGGTTTTCCTCGTCACTTATCACGTCATGCGACAGTTGGGCATGAGTCCATCCCGACTGAAGGCATTCACGTTGACCTTCGGCGACGGCCCCGATCTGGCCCAGGCCCGGGCCTTTCTGGAACAATTGGGATTGGGCCTCTTCCTGGAGGCCATTCATGCCGACCGCTCGGATCTCGATATCGACGAAACGCTGCGAACGATCGAGGATTATAAGGTCCTGGACGTCGAATGTGCCACCATGGGCCTGGCGCTTTGCCGAGGCGTGCGCCGCCGTTATCCCGATTGGAAGCACCTGCTCGATGGCGATGGCGGCGACGAAAACCTCAAGGATTACCCCATTGAGGAAAATCCCGAACTCACCATCCGGTCGGTGGTCAACAACCTGATGCTCTATCATGAAGGTTGGGGAGTGGGACGGATCAAGCACAGCCTTACCTATAGCGGCGGCTTGAGCCGTGGCTACGTGCGAACCTATGCTCCAGCTCGCAAATATGGATTTGAAGGTTTCAGCCCCTTTACCCGGCCGAAGGTGATTGCCGTCAGCGAAGCGGCTCCTTTCATTGAGTTAACGCAGTATGATGTGCCCACCTTGTATTCGCTGAAAGGTGAGATCGTCCGCCGGGGAATCAAGGCGGTCACCGGTATTGACATGCCAGTCTTTGAAAAACGCCGCTTTCAGCACGGGGCGATGTCGCAGGAAAATCTAAGGTCGGCGCTGCCCAGCCGGGAAATCGAGTACCGCAAACAATTTCTCGGAATCTACGAATGAAAGTCCATTTTCTCGGTGGCGCCCGCACCACTACGGGCTCCATGTATTTGCTGGAGGTGAATCAAAAGCGGATCCTTTTGGAATGCGGCCTGTACCAGGGGCGGCGGGCGGAAGCCGAGGACCGCAACCGCCATTTCACTTTCGATCCGCGCAGTCTGGATGCGGTGATACTTAGCCACGCGCATATCGATCATACCGGGAACCTGCCGAACCTTTGTGCCCAGGGGTATGAGGGCAACGTGTATTGCACCTTCGCCACCCGTGATCTCTCTGCCATCATGCTGGCGGATTCCGCCGCGGTCCAGGCGGCCGACGCGGAGTTTCTCTCCCGCCAACGGGCCAAGCAGGGTTTGCCAGCGGTGAAGCCGCTCTACTCTGCTGCGGACGTCCAGAAAGCCATCGAGTGTTTTGTCGGGGTGAATTATCGCCGCAAAATGACGATTGCCCCAGGAGTTGCCGTCACGTTTCGCGAT
>DATJII010000047.1:0-7925 GCA_035493435.1 Candidatus Limnocylindria bacterium
GCTGGAGGGATTCAAATCCATCCGGCATTTGTCGAAGTTTCGGCTCAATCCCGGGTTGAATGTGCTCATTGGGGCCAACGGGTCGGGGAAATCGAATTTTCTGCAGTTTTTCCGTTTGCTGCAGAATATGATGGATTTCCACAAAGGGTTGCAGAATCACGTGAGAGAGAAAGGGGGATCTGATTCATTTCTTTTTCGAGGAAGCAAAATCTCTCAAGAGTTTTCGGCGGGTCTCTGGCTCAAGGACGCGGTCTATAGAACTACCTTGAGGGCCGCAGCAGACAAATCCATGTTCTTGGCTAGAGAAGAGATTCTGGTCCTGGCGCCAAAAGGAACGCACCAAGAGGATTTGTTGATTTCGATTCTTAACCGAGAGGGACAAACAGAAAGCAAGCTCCGTCACAACACGGAATTGACCCAATTAGAAAAGACTATTGCGACCACCGTCAAAAGCTGGGGGTTTTACCATTTTCACGACACCTCAGCAAACGCCGGAATTATGGGGCCCTGCAACGCTCTTGACTCGCATCGCCTTCGAAGTGATGCCGCCAACATCTCTGGATTTCTCAGGAAAATTCGTGATCGACACTCGAGCCACTACGCACGCATCGTGGAAACCATCCGACTCGCTGCGCCGTTTTTTGGTGAATTCGTTTTGGACGAAGTCGCTCCCGGCCAAACCCAGTTGCTGTGGCAGGAGCGATATGCCGACCCCATTTTTTACCCGCACCAATTGTCGGATGGAACCCTACGATTCATTTGTCTGGTAACACTCCTTCTGCAACCCACTCCACCATCCACGCTTCTTATTGATGAACCTGAACTAGGTCTCCATCCCTATGCCATTGAGCTCTTGGCGGGGCTGCTTCGGGAAGCATCGACACGATGCCAATTGATCGTTTCGACCCAATCGATGCAACTCGTCAACGAACTCGATCCCGAGGATCTCATCGTGGTGGACCGAAAAGACGGCGAAACCACCTTCAGCCGCCACAATTCGGAAGAATTGGCGACCTGGCTGGAGGAATATTCACTCGGTGAACTTTGGAACAAGAACGTACTGGGAGGAAGGCCTCAGGCATGATCCGGCTGAATCTGGTGGTCGAGGGCCAAACTGAAGAAACCTACGTAAGAGACGAACTCGCCTTGCATCTTGCGGCAGGTTTCCAGGTTAGCGCCGTTGCAAGTAGTATCCAGACCGGACGCCGTCGAGGTACTATATTTCGTGGCGGATTGAGCAGTTACGCGAAACTCCGCAACGACGTCATCAATTGGCTGAATCAAGACAAGGAAGCGTGGGTAACCACGATGATTGACCTCTATCGATTGCCCTCCGACTTTCCTGAACGAACTTCAGCAGCAAAGACAGCCGATCCAGTCAGACGAGTGGAGCGTTTGGAATCGGCTTTTGCACAGGACATTGATTCGCGGCGGTTCATTCCTTATATACAGTTGCACGAATTTGAGGCGCTTCTTTTCACTGATATTTCTCGACTCAGGGCATTCTATCTTGATTCAACCAGGGAGATCGAAAAACTCCATATAGAAACCGCTGACTTGCCTCCCGAAACAATCAACGACGGGGAAATGACTGCGCCATCCAAGCGGATTCAAAAGTACGTACCCGCCTACCAGAAAGTTGCTTCAGGAGCCACCACCGCCCGCGACATCGGACTAGCGACTATCCGTTCGAAATGCCCCCATTTCGACCAGTGGATAACGAAACTTGAGTCGCTCGGGGTTGCGCCTGAAAACTGATCCCAGCAAGTCCGGGCCGAATCTCGGATGTAGTTTCGGTGACTTGTAAAACATCTCGTCGGCAAGGAAACACGCTTCTCCATTGCGGATTCCGACAGGCTAAGTAGTTTGGTTCATTTTCTCACTCACACAGAGGCACGGAGACACGGAGGGGGAACGGCGGGATACGACAAGGGAGCAAATACCCGGGATGATTATTGAGCCCGACAAGGCTGCGTTTTGACATGGAGTCCAGATATTTCCAGGCAACACGATCCCCTGTTTTCCTCCGCGTCTCCGCGCCCCCGTGTGAGCCTATTCCCTTTTTCGGTGCCCCAGCCTTCATCAAAAAGGGTGCCGCCATTCAACAAAGGAACCGGTTTTTGACGTTCCACAACCACCTCGCATTGCCGTACGGGCGAATGGTACGTCTGGGGTCCCAGTCCCCCTCGTGCTACATAGCAGGATGAACGTTCATACGTTCACATGTTCATCGGGCAAGGCACTTCCACAACGCGGGGAGCCGAGCGGCTTCACCGCAATGGGGACATCTCGTCGAACCGAGGCAAATTGTTTCACCACAGGCCCTGCAAGGAGCCATCATGGAGGCCGGGTTGGGAACTTGAAATAACTCCGTATCCTCCATCGTTGCGCCTACTTCTTTTCCTTTTCCGCGCCGGGTGTCGCGGCTTCCTGCAATTTCTTCACATAATCCGCGAGTGTATTGTACTGCTTGATCAGGGTTTCCTGCTTGGCGGCCAGTTCATTGTATTTGGCGACCAACGAATCCCGCTCAGTAGCCAGTCGTTTCACTGCGTCGCTCGCCTGTTGAATGGAGCGGTTGGCCTCTTCGGTGATCGCTTTCTGCTTCTCGTATGCCGCCTGAAAAGCGTCGGACTGCTTCGTCAGCCGTTGGTTGTCGAGGCGAAGCTCGACCCTGTCCTTGCGAAGTTGCAGCAACTCCTGCTTGTTCGTGACATCTTGCTCCTGCAGGCGTGTCCGCAGCATTTCGACCCGCTTTAGCTCCTCCTCCACGCGGGCGGAACTTTGTTCCAAATTGCGCTTCTGTGTCTCCAACCCGGTCAAGTCGCGATACGTCTCCGCGATACGCGCCTTCAGCTTTACCTCTTGGGACCACTGGATCGCCACCAGCGCACACAAGGCCAGCGACAACACCAACAGCAGCTTGATCCCCGCCGAAGCCTCAGTGCGGCGATGGGGCGATGGATTCCGTTGGTAGCGCATTATCCCGGCCACGTTAGTGACTCCGAGAGCCAAACCAAAAACAAAAAAGCCGCCCGTTTGATTGCGGGCGGCTTTGCGGGTGAGCGAGTGACTTATTCGATCACTTCGATACCCATGTTACGGGCCGTACCACACACCGTGCGGAACGCTGCTTCTTCGTTCGAAGCGTTCATGTCCTGGATCTTGAGCTTCACGATCTCGAGGACCTGCTTGCGGGTGACTTTGCCCACCTTCTCCTTGTTCGGAGTCTTCGATCCGGAAGCAATACCGGCGGCCTTTTTCAGGAGGACCGAAGCCGGGGGCGACTTGAGGATGAAGGTGAAGGACTTATCCTGATATACCGTGATGATCACGGGAATAATCAGGCCAGCCCGATCCTTGGTGGCGGCGTTGAACTCCTTGCAGAACGCCATGATGTTGATGCCCTGGGAACCCAAGGCGGGACCAACCGGGGGTGCCGGATTGGCCTGACCAGCCGGGATCTGGAGCTTGACAGTGCCGGTGACTTTCTTTGCCATGACTCAGTATTTCAATTAGCGGAGGTGTGCGATGTCGAGCAGAGGCGTCACGACTTCTCAACCTGCCAGTATTCCAGTTCGACGGGCGTTTTGCGCCCGAAAATATCCACAGTAACCTTCAGCTTGCCCTTGTCGGGCTCGATCTCCTCGATCACGCCGCTGAAGTTGAGGAACGGTCCATCGTTGATCTTGATGGTTTCGCCGATGTCGAAATTGACCTTCGGTTTTTCCGTGTCCTCGCTGTCCGAAACTTGTTCCTTGATCGTCGCGATTTCGTCCGACGTCACTTCTTGGGGACGTTCGCCACCGACAAAGCCGATGACGCCGTCAATGCCGCGAATGAAATACCACGGCTTGTCCAACAAGCGGCGGCCTTCATCCAGCAAGATCATCTGGATATACACATACCCGGGATGCAACTTGCGGGTGGTAACGATCTTCTTGCCGTTACGCACTTCGACAACCTTCTCCATCGGAAGCAGGACTTCCTTGATGAAAGGCTCCATCTCGTCGGTCTTCATGCGCTTCAAGATGCTGTCACGCACCTTTTGCTCCTGACCGGCAAGGGTATGTAAAACGAACCAAAGGGGCTTCATGGCTTAATGAGGATGGAGGAGCGTCACGAAGCGGAGAATGACAAAATCAACGCACACTGTAAAGAGACCCATCAGCGCAACGGTGGTGAGGATCAACAGGGTGGATTGCCAGAGTTCGGCCTGGTTGGGCCAAGCGCACTTCTTCAACTCATCACGAGTCTCTTGAACGTACGTGCTAATCCGGGTCAAGTACCCCTGCTTCCAGACAATCGCGAAAACGACGCCGATTACGACGACCCAAATCAGCAGATTAATATTAAATTTACTCATTGCGCACTGGCGGAGGGGGAGGGATTCGAACCCCCGGTGAGTTTGACCCCACAGCGGTTTTCAAGACCGCCGCAATAGACCACTCTGCCACCCCTCCGGGTTGGCAGGGCGTGAGGGACTCGAACCCCCAACCAACGGTTTTGGAGACCGCTACTCTACCAATTGAGCTAACGCCCTTCTAGATTCTGTCCGAACCCAAACCAAAGCGATTCAAGCGAAGGGGAACCGGAGCTTGCCCGGTTCCCCGCACGCTGTGAAACTATTTTAGGAAATGACTTCCGCAACGCGGCCGGCACCGATCGTGCGGCCACCTTCGCGGATCGCGAAGCGGAGACCCTTTTCCATGGCGACCGGCGCGATCAACTTGATTTCGACCGACACGTTGTCACCGGGCATCACCATTTCGACGCCTGCAGGCAGCGCGACCGTTCCAGTCACGTCCGAAGTACGGAAGTAGAACTGAGGACGGTAGTTGGTGAAGAAAGGAGTATGGCGGCCACCTTCGTCCTTGGTGAGGACGTAAACCTCAGCCTTGAACGCAGTGTGGGGCTTGATGCTGCCGGGCTTGGCGAGAACCATGCCGCGCTCGACGTCTTCCTTCTTCGTGCCGCGGAGCAGCACGCCGACGTTGTCGCCAGGGAAGGCTTCGTCCAGCAACTTGCGGAACATTTCGATGTCGGTCGCCGTCGTCTTGCGGGTGTCTTTGATGCCCACGATTTCGACTTCCTCCATCTTGTGCAGGATTCCGCGTTCCACACGACCGGTCACAACAGTGCCACGACCTTCAATGTTGAACACGTCTTCGATGCACATCAGGAACGGCTTGTCGTTCTCGCGAACGGGTTCCGGAATGAAAGTATCGAGAGCATGGAGCAGCTCGGCGATGGCCTTCTGGCCTTCGGGCTTGTCGTCCATGGCCGCCTTCGCGGAACCACGGATGATCGGGGTCTTGTCGCCAGGGAAACCGTACTTGTTCAGCAAGTCACGGATTTCCATCTCGATAAGCTCGAGCAGGTCCGCGTCGGCGAGGTCAACCTTGTTCAAGAACACGACGATGCTGGGCACGCCGACCTGACGGGCGAGCAGGATGTGCTCACGGGTCTGGGGCATGGGACCGTCAGCGGCGCTCACCACGAGAATCGCACCGTCCATCTGCGCGGCACCGGTGATCATGTTCTTCACATAATCGGCGTGGCCGGGGCAGTCGACGTGGGCGTAGTGGCGGTTGTCGCTCTCGTATTCCACGTGGGAAGCGGCGATGGTGACCGTCTTGCTGTCGTCACGCACCGTACCACCCTTGGTGATGTCGGCGTAGCTGATCGGGGTCGCCAGCTTCTTAGCCGCCTGAGTATGCACAATGGCGGCAGTGAGGGTGGACTTGCCATGGTCAACGTGACCAATGGTGCCCACATTCATGTGCGGTTTCGTACGCTGGAAGTTCTCTTTTGCCATGTTGCTAACTCTCTATTTCGATTTTTCCAAATTTTGCTGCCGCTCCCCGGTGGAGCCCACAATCGGGTTTGAACCGATGACCTCGTCCTTACCAAGGACGTGCTCTACCAACTGAGCTATGTGGGCCTTTTCCGATGATAATCTTGCCGTCACATGACGACAAAATTTCCGATCCTCGCCAGTCTGACGTCGAGAACCGAACCCGGTGCCTGCAACTTCAAATTGAGGCGGGAAGTGATAGAAGTACCCCCTCTAAGTGTCAACGGCTTTTTGGAAAGAAAAGTGATTCTTTTGCTCTCCGGCACCTCGTTTTCTCTCGCCTTGTCCCTTTTTGGCCCAAATCAAATTCAATATGCGCCATTTTGTCCCAGATCTGACCGGAAGCGGAGTTTTCACCCCTACCCGGTACTCGTGGAGCCCTCGAGCTCTCTGCCCCATTTTCGCAAGGTCAAACATACGACCCTTCCGCGGTAAATCCGCAGCCGATTCCCAGGGAGATCCGTCCGGGCGGCCGACTGCGGGTTGATTTCCACCACGGAACCAAACCGCTGACCGCGAAAACGATCAAGACCACGCTGGCGCAGTCGTAGAGCAGAGGCCAAAGACCGTGGGCGACAAAAAACAGAAAACAAAAAGGGCAGGCAGACGGCCTGTTACGCCTTCTGCCTGCCCCGTAAAGCGATTTGGATTAGCCGATGAGGGCCAAGGCGGCCTCGGCCATCTTGGCGCCGGTCATGCCGTGTTTCTGGTAGAGTTCCTCGGCCAGGTAAGCGGATTGACCAAACTCACCATGGATGCCGAGCGACTTCACCCGATGCGGGATGCCCGCCTGGGAGAGAGCATGGCTGACTTGAGCGCCCATGCCGCACACCACTTGATGGTCTTCGATGGTCACCAACCGTCCACCGCACTTGGCGACGGCGGCGCCGATGGTCTCGACGTCCACGCGGTTGATGAACGGATTGTTGATCACCGTGGCCGACTTGCCCTTCGCAGCCAGCAGCTTGGCCGCTTCGAGGCACTTACTGAACAGCGTGCCCGAACCCACCAGCACGACGTCCGAGCCCTCGGCGATCACCTGGGCCTTGAGCCAGCCGTAGTCCGCCTTCTCGATCCAGTGCAGCGGGTAATTCTCGCGGCCGACGAAAAACACATAATTATCCCCGTCCCCGCCGGCGGCGCGATCCGCCGCGATCTGCTTGATCGCACCGTACATCAGAGCTTCCGCCTCGTCCGCGCAACTGGGGGCGATGACCACGGTGTGCGGGATGGCGCTGACCGCCGCTATATAAGTAGTAGCCTGGTGCGAGGCGCCGTCCGCCGCGTCCTGGAAGCCGATGTGCGAGAACATCGCAATGACCGGGGCCTGGGACAGGGCCGCCATGGTCAATGGCAGGTTGCCCTTGGTGACACCGAACTGGCCGAAGGTATCGACAATGGGGATATAACCCGACTTCGAAAGGCCGGCACCCACGCTGACCATGTTCGACTCGGCAATGCCGACCTCAATGAACCGGTCGGTGGCTTTTTGGAAAGTACTGATGCCAGTCGAGCCTTGGACGTCCGAACTGACGGAATAGACGGGTAGACCGTCCTGGGCCGCCCGCAGGGCTCCCTTGGCCAAGCCAGCCTGGACCTTGTCCTTTTTAACGGCCGGGGCAGCGGCGACGGGTGAGGACGCCGCAGCGGCGGCCTTGGCCTTCTTCTCGGCTTCCTTCTTTTCCCAGTCCGTGCGCAAGCCCTGCGCCCATTGCGCGAGCTCGGCGGGGACAGTGTCGCCGAGGTAGATCTCGTTCATCCAATCGACGATCTTCTCGCCGTTGGCGAGCGGAAAGCCGTGTCCACCGGCGCTGTTTTCTTCCGTGGACTTGATGCCATAGCCCTTGATCGTCTTGAGCCAGATGAAGACCGGCTTGGTGGGATTCGCCTTGGCGTCAGCCACCGCTTTTTCCAGGGCCAGGAAAACCGCTTGAAGATCGTGACCGTTCGGCACTTTGCGTACGTCCCAACCGAGGTCGTCCATGGCCTCAAAGGTCGGCTGCATGGAGAACGAATCCTTCGTGATGCGCCCCGACAACTTGGTGTCGTTGTCCGAGATGATCATTAC
>DATJII010000048.1:0-5168 GCA_035493435.1 Candidatus Limnocylindria bacterium
CCGACCACTAAAGACGGACGGGCAACCAGTTGTTGGCAAACTGCCGTTCGACAGGGAGAAAATCGTCAGGATTCAGTTTGGCCGTCATCGAACGCGCCAACTCCTTTTGATGATTGGCAGCCAGGATAGTGGCGTAGAGCAACTGCCACCGTGGCGCTACCTGCGGCCAATCAAAGTGGGGCGCTTCGATACGGGTCAAAGCGACATCCATGTCCCCTTCCCTCAGTGCTTGCATGGCGAGCAAAGCCTGGCCGCGATCACTCTCCAGTATGGCCTGCGGCAAAAGCTGCAATTGCCGCCCGACCTCGCTCACTGGATCACCCAGCAACAAACGGTAATAAACGATTTCGGCACGCACCCCGTAGTCGGACGGAACAATTTTCAGGAAGTCGCGATAGACATCGACGATCGTTCGGGCATCGCCCAAACGCTTGGCAGCCTGCATGGCCCGAATACCCGCAGCGAGCTGCATGGCGGGCAGACGGCTCAGGTCTCGCCATGCCTCCACGGCCATCGACCGAGCCCCGACATTCTCGGCGGCAGACGCCAGCAAGAGCAGGCGTTCAGGGTGATTTTGCGCTTCCGAGGCTAGGATTGTTAGCAGCCGTTGCGCGTTTTGAGTGTCCCCTTGGCTCCAGAGATTTAGGGTGCGGAACACGTCGCGCTGGAACGGATTGAGCACGTTGTTGGTGTTATCGAGAATCGTCGCGACTTCGCCCCATTTTTTCTGGAAGGCCAGCGCCTGGATTCGCACCACCAGCCAATCCGCATTCGTGTTACTTCGAGTCTCAGGAACCCATTTCAGCAGGAAGTCTGGGCGCCGTTGCCCCAGCCACCATCCAGCGATCATGATGATCTCATCGGTGGCCGGCGGCTCCGTGCCCAATCGGGACTGGTACCAATCGCAAATCTCGTTCGTGGCCGTCGGATAGAGCCGTTCCCAAAGCTCTGCCGTCCGCAATTGACCGGTCAAGCTCGGCAGCGCCGTATTGGTCAACTGGACTAGTAAACGCCGCGCATCTTCCTCAGGAAGGCTTCGCAGTTCCACCAACGCCGATCGCGCTCCGCGACCAGCCGGACCGTCTTGTTTGGCCAATTCCAGGAGGATCTTTTGGCCACGTAAGACGTCCCCTTCCACTGGACTCACCGCCAAGACTTCCGCCCCCGCAATCTTGGTAGCATC
The DNA here is from genome assembly GCA_035493435.1 of Candidatus Limnocylindria bacterium. GTDB lineage: Bacteria > Verrucomicrobiota > Verrucomicrobiia > Limisphaerales > UBA9464 > DATJII01. The sequence goes on from DATJII010000048.1 coordinate 1,184, forward strand.
GCTGATATTGGGGACTTCCAATAATTGGCGCGCCGCTTCCAACGCCTTGTTGAGATTTCCCGTGGCCCGAAAGTAAGCGATGCCCAAGCCCAGCACTTCGGGATTGTTGGCGTCGTGATCGTAGAGCCTTTCCAAGGTCCGACGAGCGGCTTCAAAACGGGCGAACACCAAGGCCGTGCGTACGAGATCCAATTGATCGGAAAGCGTCGCCCCCGGATCCGAAGCGAGGATTTCCCAGTACGATAATGCTTCGGGAGAACGTAAAGCCGTCAGGCTCCGCGCCGTCAACCGCAACACTTCCGGCTCGGACGGCCCAAAGGCGATGGCGGTGTGGACCTTTTCCATCGCCTCGTTGATCTTCCCAGCGGCGAGGAATTCTTCCCCCTGTTTGGCCAGGGATCGGGCCCGATGCGCTTTGGTCGCGCGATAGATGGGAAACAGGGCCAACCCCACGCCAATCCCGATGACCAAGATCAGCGAAGCCCAGCCGAGAAATCGGCCGGGACTTTTCAGGTTTTCGAATTCCTGAAGATCGGGACCGTAAGGCTCAAGCGGATTCCCGCCCGGCGAATTGGTTGGTTCTTCTGCCACTCGGTGCCTTGCCAAAAGAAAACGGCCATCCAGTGTGCTGGATGGCCGTGGGAAAGAAAAGGAACTAAACTTTCTTGGAGCGGCGACGCCAGACAGTATATCCGGTCGCCCCGGCGGCGAAAACCATCGCAGCCACCGTGCTGGCCTCGGGAACCGGGGCCACGCTGGCGTTGTCGATGACCAAGGAAGCAACGGAGCCCGCCGTGGCACCATTGGTGACACTAGCCGACCACCACATGTTGGCCGCAGTAGCGGTAGCTGTCCAATTGAAGGTGTATTGAACCCAGGGAATCGTCGTCAACGCCGAATCACTCCAAGCGGTGTTCTTCGGCAGAACTGACGTCAGGTTCACGGTCGAACCGTTACTCAGGGACATTTCAACGGCCAACTGGGGCAAAGTGCCGCTGGAACCAGCGTCAGCCGCCCAGATGCTGAATTGATAGACTTGGCCAATGGTAAAGGAAAGTCCGGGGGAAAATCCGAGGCAGGCATTGTTGCCGGTCACCGTATTGATCGTGCTCAAGTACACGAAATCGGTACCGTCCTTGGCCTTGGAGGAGGAGATGTAACGTTCGGTCTGTCCGCCATTGCTGTTATCGGATGGGGCGAAGCTCCAACCGGTGATCGAGGAATTGGCGGCCGTGCTGGAAGTGCCTCCGGCGAACGTGGTGGTGGAAGACATCGAGCCAGTCTCGAAGCTGGCATTAGAGAACAGATTTGCTGCCTGACTTGCCTGCGTCAGTGCGACGCCTAGGCAGAACGCTCCCATCCAGTTTGATTTCATCGATATTTTCAACCAACCTCCTTGGGAGAAGATGAAGTAAGTCGGCCTTTATTGGCAAGACTATTCCGGCACAACGGACATCTTTCCACTGGCAAGGACTCTTACCGGTAGGTCGTCAGCCCCAGCACGATGACCAACAGGCCAAAACTCAACCCACTTAGGGACAGCATCTTAAGTCTCTTAGGAAAGGTGGTCGCCCAAAGAATCCAGTCACGAATCCGCCATGGCTGAACCACCACCCAGCAAGAAAGACAAATCCAGACGTACATCCACACTGTGATCACATTCTTCCACGGGCTCGGGCTCCAACGCTGGGTATCGAGCACCACATCTGCGATAAGCAGCGCCAAGGCCGCTCCTCCTCGCACCGAGATGTAGTCCTGCACGTAAAAGCACGTTCCCACGCCGATCAAGCCCAACCCCGCCAGCATCAGGGGTTTCCATTGGGCGAAATCAGTGACATCCGAGTTGAAGAGATTGTACTCAAACCACGCCGTCGCGAGCAGCGTGAAGAAAATACCCAAGGGAACATTCCGGTGGAATTTTCGGAGAAACGCCATGGACGGTTCCGGGCGTAACAGAATGTAGGCGTGAGTCGCCGCGCAAACCGCTCCCAGCAAGATGGCTAATTGCGATAAATTCATGAAAAACAGACGATCAACCGGGCAATCCTGCGCCCACTTCGGTAGTTTCGACCGCCTTAGTCACGGGCGGCTCGGATTCCAGTCCGACTGGAACTCCATAGAGTGTAAAGGAACCCGCGCGTTCGATATGGACATCCACCAATTGCCCGCGCAGGCGAGGGTCTCCTTCGAAAATCACGATCTTGTTCGACCGGGTTCTCCCTTCCAGTCGGGCGGCATTCCGGCGGCTCGGGCCTTCCACGAGAACTTGGAAGGTCCGCCCCACGCAGGCTTCATGCTTTTGCGCGGCGAAGCCATTGATTACGTCCAAGGTCTGCCGGTGGCGTTCCTCGATCAACTCCTCTGGCAAACGGTCTGCCATGGACGCCGCAGGTGTATCCTTGCGCGGGGAGTATTTGAAAACGTAAGCCTGATCGAAACCCACTTCGCGACAAAGACTTAGCGTGTCTTGAAAATCCGCTTCTGTCTCGCCAGGGAAGCCGACGATAAGGTCCGTCGTGATGCCCATGCCCGGCTGCGACTGGCGTAGTTTGCCGATAATCTCGAGATAGCGGGCGCGGGTGTATCCGCGATGCATCAACTTGAGGATCCGGTCGGAACCGCTTTGGACGGGCAGATGGGCGCTCTCGACGAGTTTTGGAAACTCGCGATATGCGGCCGCCAAATCGTCGCCGTAACCTTTGGGGTGCGGTGAGGTGAAGCGAATCCGTTCAATCCCAGGTACTTCGTGAACCGCCTGAACCAATTGGACAAAGGCGCTCTTGCCGTCCTTTACCGGGTAATCACGGCGGCCAAAACTGGTTACGATCTGACCCAAAAGGGTGATCTCACGAATTCCCCGCGAGGCCAATTCGCGGCACTCGGCCACAATATCAGGAATGGTGCGGCTTCGCTCCTCGCCCCGGGTGGCGGGAACGATACAAAAGGTGCAGTGCTGGTTGCAGCCCTGCATGATGCTGACAAAAGCAGTGACTGCTCGTATGCCCGACTCGTGAGGTAGATGTTCGCGGACGGCCGATTGGCTCCCCGGTTCTTCGCCAATGTCCACGACCTTGGTCTGACGGCCCGACAGAATGGCATCCAGATGCTCGCCTGTCCGATGGAACTTCTGGGTTCCGATCACCAAGGAAACTCCCGGCTGCTCCTTCAGGAGCGCTTCCCCGTGGCTTTGGGCCATGCAGCCCAAAAATCCGAGCACCGTGTTCCGCTTCTCTTGGCGAACCTGGCCGGACAGGGCTTCCATCTTCCAATGGGCCTTCTGCTCCGCCATGTCCCGCACGCTGCAAGTGTTCAGCAAGACGACGTCCGCCTTGTTTTCATCGGCTGCCAGCGTGTAGCCACGAGCCAGCAATTGAGCGGCGACTGCTTCCGAGTCGCGCTCATTCATCTGGCAACCGTACGTCTTGAGGTAAACGCTGGGCATTAACGCAAAGAGCGGGAAACCTAGGGAACCCCCACGCGCTTGGAAAGCCGGAATCTTGGGTCTCGAGTTCGTCGGAGGTTGTTTTGAGACTTTTTAGGCGGCGGTCTGACGCTTCTACTTTGCCGCGCTAGCGGCCCCAAGGTAGCAGCGGCGGCTCGCCGCTGAGAGGTGCACCCGTTGCCCTGGCGAGCACTGTAACCTCCAAGGATCAAACCGTCTGTCGCAAATCTTCTGTTGGTGAGACGTGCGTAGTTTCCAAAACGTCAGTGCCACCTTAAGCGGCGGGCCGCCGCTTCTACTTTTTTGCCGGTCGCTACAGGGTGCGCCTGTTCTTCTATCCCGCACCAAAGTTTCGCTCTGATGTCCTCCAGCCTACTTCGGCTCGGTGATAACAAGTGTGGTGTTGATGCTCGTCCCGGGTTGCAACGTTTGCTTTTTGCCGGACGGCCAAACCACTTCCACCGAATCGACGCTTTCCGCGTTGTCCAAACCGAAATAAAGCGGCATGGAACTTTGGGCGAGATAGCCGGACTTGCCGTCGTT
>DATJII010000049.1:0-8752 GCA_035493435.1 Candidatus Limnocylindria bacterium
CGTGGATGAAATCACGTTCTTCCTGGATGATGTCGGATTCTCGGACGCGCCCCGCCTGGTGGATTTGATCCCCGGCTGGTTCGTCATGAGCCACGCCCAGCGCTACGGGCACTGGCACCATGTGGCAGTGGATCTCGCGAGCCTCCACCCGACGCGGGCCTTTTTCGTCGGGTTTATGATATATGCGCCGGCATCCGATCCGATCCGGTACCAAATGGCCAACGTAAGGTTCGGCTGGACCTCACGAACCACCTCGCCGGTCATCGATTTCCATTCCGCCACCTTGAGCCCGGCATATGACCAGCTTGAAGTCTCCTTCGGCACCGATGAGGTGACTATTTATGAGATTGACTACGGCGTCGGCAACTATGCGCAAGAGGTGAAAAGCGCGGCGGACGATTGGAGCCTGGAGCACCGGGCCATCCTCACCGGCCTGAACCCGGGGACGACATGCCAATATAAAATCTACGCCATGGACCATCGTGCAGACCCCCTGGCAAGCCCGAACGTCAGCGTCTACTCCGGAACCTTTGCGATCCCGCCCCGGCCCACCACGCCGCCCAGCATGCTGGGGCTCGCGGCCACGAATATTACGGGCGCTCGCGCTTCCGTCGTCTGGCAAACGGATCGCGCCTGCACTGCGATCGTCCGTTACCGTAAATCAGGAGGGTCCGAACAAACCCGGAGTTTTCCCAGCTTGTCAACGAACCACGCCTGCATCCTGGATCTGCTGGAACCGCTTACCGACTATACGGCCGACGTGACGTCGATCGACGCCTTCAATCTCACCAACAGCCAGTCGATCGCCTTCACCACCACGGAAGCAGCCGCACCTTCGGTGACCATCACCATCGATCCAACCGGGGAAAAACCGATTTCACCCTGGATTTACGGGGTGAATTTCTACGAACAGATGCAAAACGCTCCCCGTAACCTGACCCTCAACCGGGCGGGCGGAAATCGCTGGACGGCCTATAATTGGGAGAATAACGCCTCGAACGCGGGCAGCGACTACGGCCCCTACCATAGCGACGATTACCTCAGGGGTGGAGAGATTCCGGGTGAGGCGGTGCGTATGCTGGTCGCTGCCGACCGTGCCCGGGGCAATGCCAGCCTCATCACCGTGCCTCTGCAGGGCTACGTCGCCGCTGACAAGGACGGCAATGTGAACCGGTCCGATCCCAACCACTTGGCCGACCGTTTCAAGCAACTTGTCTATAGCAAAGGGGCGGCCTTTGCGGCAACCCCCTCCACGGCCGACGCCTTGGTCTATGCCGACGAATTCCTGTGGGCGTTACGCGGGATGTTCCCCGGCAACATTTATTCCGATCCCGCGATTCCCACCTTTGTGAGCCTGGACAACGAGCCGGACCTCTGGTTCTTCACCCACGCGGAGATCCAATCGGGTATGCCGGCCCCGGATGACTTCATCCAAAAGTCCGCGGCTCTAAGCAAGGCGCTCAAGGCGGTGGATTCCGAAGTAGTGCTCTTCGGCCCGGTGAACTACGGCTTCAACGGCATGGTCAATTGGCAGGGCTCGCCCGGGTTCACCAGTGATTATTGGTTCGTTGACAAATATCTGCAGGATATGAAAACCGCTTCGGACCTCGCCGGAACCCGATTGCTGGATGCCTACGACTTCCATTGGTACTCGGAGGCCACCGACAACGGCACCCGCATTGGTTCCTTGAGCGGCACGAATTTAACCAGCAGCCAGGTCGAGGCCATTGTCCAGAGCCCCCGCAGCCTGTGGGATCCTACCTACGTGGAGGATTCCTGGATTGCCGGCTACCTGGGTGGTCCCGTCCAAATCCTCAATCGAATGCAGGCCAAGATCGACGCCGAGTGGCCGGGAACCAAACTGGCGATTACCGAGTACGAAAACGGTGGCGACAACCATATCGCGGGAGCCATTGCCGAGGCGGACGACCTGGGCATCTTCGGCAGCAGGGGAGTTTACGCTGCCACGTTCTGGCCCACCACCCAGCACTACCCGTTCATCATGGCGGCCCTGAAGATGTATCGCGATTTCGACGATAACTTGGGGAGCTTCGGGGACATCTCCATTGCCAGCCTCTCCAGTGACACCTCCAGGGTCGCTGCCTATATCAGCCGGGATTCCCACCAAGCCGGCCGCTATGTCATCGTGGCGATCAATCGCTCGACCAACTCCCAGGACACCGCGTTTACCGGATTGCCCATTTCGGGAACGGCCAGGCTATACCGGCTGGAAGGTACGGATCCGACGCCGTTCTATGCGGGTTCGGTGCCGGTCAACCTCTCTTCCTGGACGGTCGCCCTGCCGCCCCTGAGTGTCTCCACCATTGAGATCACTCCGACGGTCGGAGGCGCCGATTACGCCTCCTGGAAGAGCGCGAATTTCACCGCACTAGAGCAACAGGACGCCAGTGTGAGCGGACCGAACGGCAGTGCCGATGGCTCGGGCGTCCCCAACCTGATCCGTTACGCGTTTGATCTGCCCTCGCACGGCCCAGTGAGCCATATCATTACTCCCCTGATCGCTTCTGAAGAGCGAACAAACTACCTGGCGGTGAGATTTACCCGCCGGACTCAGGCTACGGATCTGAGCTATCGAGTCGAAAGCAGCCCGGATCTTGCCGACTGGGAAACCTTGACCGAACTCGCCCCGGGACAACCCTCACTGGTGACGGTGTCGGACCAAGTTCCCGTGAGTACGGCAACATCCCGCTACCTTCGCGTTTCGGTCATCGCCAGCGGAACGATTTTTGGCCTCAATCCACCAGCAACGTATCGTTATCTGGCCATTGCCACCAATGTGTTGGGTAACATTCCAGAAGGGGAACTGGCCTTCGCGACCACGACCAACCTCGCTGCCCCGACCGCTATTAATCTAAGCCATGGCTTCGTCAATGAGAACCAGCCCTCTGGCACCGTGGTCGGTACTCTGATGGATACCGACTCCGACGCTGGCGACACTGCAGTCTTTGCGTTGGTCAGCGGCGCCGGCAGCGCAGACAACGCAGCCTTCCGGATTGTGGGCCATCAACTCCAGACCGCTGCTAGTTTCGACTACGAATCCAAGAACGCCTACACGATCCGCCTTCGGGTCACTGACAGCGGTGGCTTGAGCTACGAGCAGGCGCTTGCCATCGGAATCCTGGATGTGAATGAGCCACCTGTTTTCAGTGGTTACTCCCTGACAGTCGCCAGGAACTCCGCGGCCTCGGTCTGGGCGGCTAAGCTACTGGCGCGGACCACCGACCCCGAAAACGCCACTTGCAGCCTCTCGAGTGTCGACGCCACCAGCGATCAGGGCGGTACGATTACTTTTAATGGCAGTGCGGTGGAATATACACCGTCGGCTGGCTATACCGGCCCGGATAGCTTCTCAGTGACCATCAGTGACGGATCGTTGATTACCACCGCTCGGGTTTCGGTGACGGTCGGCGATCCCGAGGGCAGCGGTCCCACACTTATCTCGATCGCCATGGTGGGTAGCGATGTCCAACTCAAGTTCTCGGGCATCCCGGGCAACCGGTATTACATCCAGCGGTCCTCGTCGCTGACTGAACCGGTCACGTGGAATACCCTGTCCACCATCAGGGCCGACAGTAGCGGCATCATATATTATATCGACACGAATCCGCCCGGCCCATCCTATTGGCGAACCTTGAATGCTTCCTGATCCAGAGACGCAATCCATCACCGCATTCAAAGACTTTTCGCGTATGAACTTTATTAACAAAGCCTTCAAATCGGTGGCCCTGGCGACAACGCTCCTCGGCGTGGGCTGCCTGCGGGCCGGAATTTTCTCGGCGACGGAAACTCTTCCGGGCGGTAGCCCGATCGGCGATCCTCCCATCCCCGGGCTCGCCCGCACACTACTTGTATCCACGCCGGTTACGGCGATCACCGATCTAAGCATTACGTTGGACATCAGCAGCGCTGACGCCGACACAGCGTGGAATGGCGATCTCTACGCCCAATTGACCAGCCCGATGGGGACTCTGAGCGTGCTTCTCAACCAATCGGGCAGAACCGCCGCCAATCCAGCCGGATACGGCAACACGGGTTTCGTAATCACGGTACTGGATTCGGCCAGCAGTGATATCCATTCTTATCGGGACGTCGGCTATAGCCTAAACGGGAGCGGCCAGGTGACTGGAACCTGGCAATCGGACGGACGCGTCGATCCACTTGGCTCGCTCCGCGATCGACAGATCAGCCAGCTCGTTGGCGAGAATCCGAATGGAACCTGGACGCTGTTGGTGAGTGACCTCGCAAATGGCAATCGGGCCAAGCTCAACTCCTGGAGCATCAACGGCGTTGGCACCACGGTGCCAGAGCCTCAACTCGCCGTCCTGGCGGTCGGCACCGCCCTGGCTGGCCTGACCCTCTGGCGACGCGTGGCCCGGTAAGAATCCAACAACCAGCCTCTTGCGTTTTCACCGCCCGGCCGAGCCTCTGGCTCTGCCGGGATTTTCGGTATCCACTATGGCTCAAGCCTACTGGGCTATCTTAGTCCGGCAACAGTTTGAAAATATGATCTAAAACGAGGTCAAGGAGTATATCGACGAGGGAATCAGATTGCCGCCGGCGTCGGTTCGCCAGACCGAGGATTTGAAGCTGTGAGTAGTGGTTTAGCGAACGAGGTGTTGTCGGGTGTGGAATAGGGCATGTCGTTCGGAATGCTGGCTTCAGCCCTTTGTTTGCCACCCCCCTCGTGGATGGCCTAGATTTTTGGTGACGTGGCGCAATGCTGACAGGGAACTCCGGCAGGGAGGAGGAAATACCGGCCAGCCTCGGAGGCTGGCCGGTACCTGTCAGACCGGATTACTTGTTCATGAGGAACCAGTTGTAGCCATTGGAGTACAGGTCAAAGACCGCCGTCCGGCTATTCTGGCCGGTGGTGGTGGTGCTGTCGAAGGCATACACCCAGGAGGCAAACCCCTTCTGGCTGGGCAGGTAGAAGTACTGGTTCAGGTTCAGCGTAGCATCGAAGGCGAAGGCGCCGCTGGTCCCGCCGCTGGGATCGACCGAAACGGTCGTGCTGCTGCCGGACTGCCCGGAGATCTTCAGCGGGCAGTTCTGGTAGGTGGGAGAGTTGTAGCTGCCCTTGTAAACCTGCAGGATGAACCGTCGGCCTGGGACGTCGCTTGGCTTGGGCAGCACAACACCCTGGTTGGTAGCGTAAAACTGCGAGAAGCCGGCCAGGTATATGGAGTATCCCTGTTTCAGCATGTCGGAGGTGATGACTCCGTCGGCCGTCGTGACACCCGACCAGAAGCCGGTCCACAGCGGGAACCCGTTGGGCAGGACCTCCCGCTCGTCGGTCCGGTTGCCGTAGACGTACGAGAGTACCGCGTAGAGCACCAGGTTGTTCAGGTCGGAGCTGATGCTGTTGTTATAGATCGAGGTTCCCACCACCGAGTTGTATTGGGGGGAGGCATTGCCATCCATGTAGATGCCGTACCAGTTGCTGTGATATGTACCCTGGTAGGGCTTGAAGGCGCCGATGGTGTTGTTCCGGATGACCACGTTGGTCGTCCATCCTTTGAGGTGGATGCCCGCCGTTGGGAAGTTCACCGCCGGGCCGAGGTTGTCGGATATTTCCAGGTTGTTGCCCTCGATCAGCACGTCGGTCGTGCCGTTGTACCCGCCTGAGGTCACGCCGGCGTTCAGGGTTATTCCCTGGTTGACGTCGATGCCGCGGTTGTTCCGGATCACCACCTTGTTGGCGTAGCCGGTGTCGATGTAGAAACCCTTGGTACAATAGTTGAACTCATTGTCCTCTACCACGATGTTGGCCCCCGCCACGTTGACCGCGTAGTTCTGCGGCGCGTTGAGGAAGCGGTTGTTGCGAACGATGATCGTGGTGTTGGTGTACATCGCCGAAGGCGCGGCCCCGTTGGGATACACCGTGACACAATCACCGTAGCCGCCGCTGGTGATCGCCCCCTCCACGGAGCACTCTTGGAAGACGAACGACGAAGTCCCTGCGGTCGGTGGCTGATAATTGACCACGTAACACTCGCCACCGTTGTTGGTGGTGGATCCGTAGCCGATGAAGCGGACTCGTTCTACCATGGCATTTGTAGTGCCGCCCGTCCCGTTCGTCGCCCCGGAGGTGAACCAGAGGCACTGCCCCTTCCCAATCGCCGGAACGTTCGTCGCTCCGAAATTCGCGTCGATGGTCAGGTCCGATACATAGCTGTAAGCCGAGGCCGAATCGGCCTGCAGCACCTTGTACTCGCCGTAGGCCGAGTTCGTCGTGTCCGACATCCGGATGATGGTGTTCGTCACACCCGCGCCGATGATGCGTGAGTTGACCGGGATGGGCATGTTGGCCCCGCTGACCTGCTTGGACAGGTAAACGCCCGGCATCAGGTGGATGGTCAGACCTGACCGCGGCGAACCGCCGTACCGCCAGTTGGCGAGAGTGCTCCGCAGCTTGTCGCCGGAGCCGTCATAGGGATCGATGGGGGTGCCGGTGCCGGCAATGCCGTCGGCGCGTGGGGCGAACCACACCTCGTCCTTTCCAGTGCCAATGTCTATGGCCGAGGTCTTCTGAGTGAGGAGGCAACACAGGCCGGCCACGGCCAGGAGGAGCCGCAAACAGGCCGGATTTCTTGTGCTTCCCGCTTGGTATTTTTGGGGTATCATGGTTGCGTTTCGCTCCGGGGACCAGCCTGCCGGACAAGGCCGTCCAGATTCACACGAATCCAGGCGTTTGGGCCGGCCCCGGGGCAAATTGGGTAGTTTGTTCTTCGACCGCCCCTTTTCCGTGCCGGGTCATGCCCGATGGAGGCGGGAAGGCCTTTTTAACTCACTTCTTTCTGTTAGCTAGAATCATCTATTACGCTGGGAGGACATTTGTCATTTTTCCAGCGCCACTTAGACGGCTTGATGACCGAAAACATCTATCAACGGGCTGGCATGCCTGCCCGGCGAAAAGGCAGCGGGATTTTGGCGGTCAGCAAGGGTCCAAGGGCTTTGTGTGCGCCGTATGCGCCTTGATTCCAGCCCAACGACCTGCGCTGTCGCCTATGCCACTGCAGATAGCAGGCGGGGCTGATCTCATGGTACTGCTGAAAGTGCTCGATAAAGGTGGCGACCCGGCGGTAATGGGCCTGGTGTGCGGCCTGTTTCACGGATTCAGTTTCCAACAGATAATGGGTGGCTGCGATCAGCCGCTGCTCCCGCAGCCAAAGGTGCAGCGGCTGGGCCACCATGTCCTCGGACTTCCGCCGCAGATGGCGCTCAGTCACGCCATATAGCCGGGCGAGCTCATGTGAATCGTAGCCAGCCTCGCGGGTCCTTCGCCACCAAAGCTCCCGGTCCGACGACGACAACTGTTTTGCAGGCATGGCCATTAATGGAACACCCTGTTTTCCGGACCGAAAACCGGCCCGGCGGCCCCTATTTTGTGGGAACGATCCGACTATGTAAATGGGGAGATCGGAAAAAGCAAATACCATTTGTGAATACCCACGGCTCGCGAGCAACTATGTCGCCGCACTCAACCCATAGATTCAGAGGCTGGGATTGGCTCGCCTATGGATGTGGCCTTCGATTGCGACCGTAGGGCACCTGCACCAGGTTTGTTGAGTAACAGGTGGCAATCTCCTTCTCACGAGCTATTTCCGTTGCCATCAGGTTGCCTATTAGAATTCAAGATGGCCCGTTCTCGCATTTCGTGAAAAAGCGTCGCTTGATCGTAACTTGGAAAATAGTGCTCGTGTCGTGATTCGTCTATTTCCTCCCCAAAAAATGGGCCTCTAATTCCTTCTTTGATCGCGGCGGTGGCGGACACGAGCCGGGAGGTTTCAATTCCTCTCCATTTCCATTGATTTATGTTTCCCTGGGGGATAGATAGCTCTAATCCACCTGGATCCCCCAAAGAAGAGCATGGACTTATGACTGAGATCGCGAAAATCCCCGTTTCCCGAGAGACCATTCAAAGCCATGGCGAGGCGCCGTCGCCGACCAGTTCACTCTATACACATCGTTCCAAGCTGGTTCGGATTGATGGCGTGGAACAGAGCACCGTGGCCGGTGTCCATCTCGTTTTCAAAGCCGGCGACCCCAGTAACCTGTACGAGAGTTTCAACACTTCCCGCGACCAGAAATTGGACGGTACCGCGGCGCCAGGCCCCCGAAAGGCGCTGCTGATCGCCTGCGATACGCTGGAGATTTCCGGCCTGCTTTCGCTCCCCGAATGGGAGGTGGCGATCTTCGCGCGCAAGCTGATTTTCCGGGACCAGGGCTGCATCAACACCACGCCGTTGAACTGGGCTCTCGACAGGGCTGCCAGCTTCGATCCCGTCAGCAAGAAAGGCGGAGCCAACGGCGCGGAGGGACGCCACGCGGGCAATATCTCGGTGTTTGTCGATTCGACGGAGGCTCCGTCGCATGAATCTCTGCAGCGGTTTGTTTGCCGTGGCGGGCGCGGCCAGGACGCTGGCCTCGGCAAGGATGGAGTGGACGGCAACAGTATGAACCCCATCTCGAATGTTTTCCGGCGCACCGACTCTAGGCGCTTCAATAAGTTTACCGCCTCGTTTGCCAACCCTTGTGTTTTCGCCCACTACCACTGGCATTGGATTGTGATAACCGAGAAAGGCGATCGCGGAGTCAACGACTGGCCGACGAATGGAACGGATGCGCTCGAGCCCGGAGCACCCGGTTCCGCAGGGAACGGAGGGGCCTGGTTCTCGAACCAGACGTCGTTGCAGGCCTTGGTGGACAACGCGGCGGGCGATCCGGGGAG
>DATJII010000050.1:0-61264 GCA_035493435.1 Candidatus Limnocylindria bacterium
GATGCGCGAGGATCTGGACCTTGTGGCGGAGGCCGCCAGCGGCCAGACGGTCTACCTGATGCCCAGCGGACTGTTTATAGCACCTAAGGATTCGGACTCGCTCGGAGCATGGTTGCGGGACCTCTGCCGGATCTTGGAAGCTGAAGGTGTTAGCGCCATCCGTTGCGGCGGGTTCTGTGCGGGTGGCCTGGCGGCGCTGTTGTTCGCGAAGGAATTTCTGGGGCGCGGTGGTACGGTCGAGGAATTGGTCGTCGTGGACGCCTATGGTTCCGAATGGGCCCGTTGGCTCGGTCGGAATGTCTTCGGAAAACTGCGGTTTCGCAGCCGATTCCGGGCAGGTTGGGACCGGCTTCGGGGGCGGACCCCAGAGCCAAGTCGCGAGTCCAGCCCAGTGGAAAGCCCGCTTGATTTTGACCGGGTTCCCTATGATGGCCCCACAGTCCTCGCCATGGCCTCGCAGAATCGCAGCCGTCGCTGGATCATTCCCCGTTGGGGGTGGACCGACCCGACCCATCGCGCGTGGCGGATCGTCGTACTCCCCGGAACCCATTTGGGCATTTTCGAACCGCCCACCCGGCGGCAATTGCTGGAGTTGCTCTGGGGGAACAAATCTGACTGAATTTTCGCATTGACTCCTCGCCATAAGATTAGGGCCTTGGTCGAAAACCGGCTCCCGGGAAAAGCGCCCCGGGCGCTTTGGCGGCATTATCCGCACGAGGACTTCCAACCGGAGGCGTTCGTGGTGGCGAGTTGCGATTTTGTCCAACGGTATAAAATGGATGTGGCGAAGGTAACGCCCCGTTCTTCCTACGGGCTGCGGGACTACGGCTCCGTGGACGTCTATGCGGGCGATTACCTGGGCCGCCCAAAATATATGAACCGGGTCATCGAGCGGCCCAATCAATGGGAGCAACTTCCGGTATTGGATCCACACTCCGGCTTCCTGGGCCAGACTCTCGGGGTCACCCGCGATATAGTGGCCAAACTGGCCGGTGAATACCCTGTGATCCTCACGGTATTCAGTCCCTTGACCCAGGCCGGCAACCTGGCCGGGATCGATGGCCTGATGGCCCAATGGAAATCAGAACCCACGGTGGTTCGGGCCGGGTTGCAAACCTTGACAGAAACCATTCTCAGACAATTGCGCGTGCTGGAGGATATAGGTATCGACGGCATTTATCTGGCGGTCCAGGAATGCCATTGGCCGGGCGTGGATGAAACGGGATTGCTGGCAGAGGGGCACCTATTGAATCGGGCCATACTGAAGGCCGCTCCGGGGTGGTTTCAAATGGTGCATGTGCATGGTCAAGGGCAGCACTTTGCCGACTACGCCCGGTATCCGGCCCAATTATTGCATTGGGACCATAAAATGTCGGGAATCGGTCATGCAGCGGGAGCGTCCCAATTCCCGGGGATCGTCAGTGGCTCGATCGTGTGGCCACTATCCACCGAACCGAACGGCGAAGCGCTCATCCGGTCACAAGTCCGCCAGGCCCGGAAATCTCCACCAAGACACCGGGAATTGCTCTCCTCGGAATGTGTTATTCCCTTCGAAACACCTCCCCAGTGGATCGAAGCCTTCGTTGATGAAGCGGACGCGGATTGATTATAGAATTATATATTTAATGTCTTTCCCATAGAGCTGGCTCCTCCCTGTTATCCAGGCCTATGTGAGGTGTCCACCAAGGCCGGGAGGGCAAGGCTCCCGACGAGCCCAGCAATCGGCGGGTCGCTTCGCCGTGATCCACAGCGACTGTATCGGAGGGTTGGGTATGGAGATATATTCTTTGGCCGATGCCATTCGCTCTGCCGTATCCGGTGGTGGCGTTATTCACCGAAACGCCGGTTCCTGCTCCGCCGGAAAGTCGTCTTCGTATCCGGGGCGGCGCGCCATGATTTCTGTGACGTAAGATCGGGTGCCCGGAAACGTCATCGCCAGGAGGAAAGCCCTGCTGTTCGTCCGGGCGGCGGGAAAGTTGGTTGATCCCATCCAGCGGAGGACGTTGCCGCGGCCCGCGTTATAGTCCGCCAAGGCAAAGGCGACGGGATTGTCGGTTTGCCCATAGCGGCGGAGCACGTGGGCGAGGTAGTAACAGCCAGCCAGGGTATTGGTACGAGGATCAAGGATGTGTTCGTGGACGAAATCGCGCAGATGGCAGGCATCCGCCCACTTTTGGGCCGCATCTTCCCGCAATTGCATCAGGCCCAGCTCGCCCGAGGTGCCGTGGGCGTCGGGACGGAACCGGCTTTCCTTCCAGATAACCGCTTTGACCAAGGCGGGTGGAAGGTGATTTTGCTCCGCCGCAGCTCGGATAATCCGGTCATAACGGTGGTCGCGGTACTGGATCCATTCCAGATACGCCCCGAGGCACACCAGAATCAGCAGTAGTATCGCAATAAGGGAGCGGCGACGCACACCTGACTCTTGCCACACCGGTCCGGGCGTGGCAGTCCAAATCGTGTTTTTTGCGTCGAATGGTGGCGACTTCCTTGACCCACTTTGCCCTCGCAGTAACCTCCGCGCGTGATCGCTCACTGCAAGGGAGTGCCATCCCTCATCAAAAAAGTACTGTCCTGGACGGTTCTGGCGGCCTTCGTCGCTGTCTCGACTGCGAAGGCGGCCGACGACGCGAATGGCCTCGTCCAAACCGTGACGTCGGGCGGGGTCAGCGATGCTTCCAGCGCGGAGAACGTCTGGCTTTATGTGCCGGAAGGGCAGCCCGCCACCCCTTTTGTTCCGGCCGGAGCCTTTACCGCCAAGTGGGAAGGGATTATCGCCTTGGATCTCCGGGCGGATATGACGTTTCACGCCGAATGCTTGGGCGATATCAAGGTGACCGTGAATGACGCGCTCGCCTTGGAAGGCACTGGCAAGGGCAACGAACCTCTTTCGGGCCAAAAAATCCGTCTCACCAAGGGTGCCAACAAGCTTCTCGTCGAATACAAGAGTCCGACCTCGGGGGACGCTTTTCTCCGAATGTACTGGTCCAGCAAGGATACCCCGTACAATCCCATTGCCAGTACCTCCCTGACTTTTAAGGCCAGCCCGGAAGTAGTTCAAGGCGAGTTGGTTCGCGAAGGCCGTGGGCTCTTTCTGGAACACCGTTGCGCCAAGTGTCACACCGGTGGCAGTGGCGTTCCGGAACTGGCAATGGACGCCCCCGCCTTTGCGGGAATAGGTTCCCGCCGCAATTTCGACTGGTTGGCGAAGTGGATCGAGAATCCTCACGCCTTGCGGGCCACCACGCCCATGCCTGCGGTGTTTGGTGGTGCAGAGGCCAAGACCAAGGCAGAAGCCGCTGCCGCCTATCTGGCGTCGTTGAAATCGGACTCGGCTCCGAAAGCCACGGAAGCACCGGCGGACGCCGCAGCGAACGGCAAGGCCCTGTACGAGAAGTTCCATTGCATCGCCTGCCATAATCCGCCCGATTCGACGGATAACGATCCCAAGAAGATCGCCCAAAAACAGGTGTTGGCGAAGTTCGCCCCGGGGAGTCTGGTCGCGTTCCTTCTGAAACCGGAGGAACATTTCGCCTGGATTCGGATGCCGAATTTCCGCCTGGGCAACGACGAAGCCGTGCAACTCGCGGCCTACCTCACGGCAAATGCGGACAAGCCTACTGATCGTTCGGCGCCGACGGACGAGCCCACCCTGACCTTGGGCAAAAACCTGGTCCAGACCGCTGGTTGCTTGAGTTGTCATCAGTTGGATACTCCCAACCAGTTCAAAACCAAGGCCTTGGCAGATCTGGCTACGGATGCCTGGACCCGCGGGTGTCTCGCCGACACCCCGGCAGCCGATTCCAAAGCACCGCATTACGAGTTTACCGATGGCCAACGCAAGGCCTTGCGAGCCTTCGCTGCCACCGATCGCACGTCACTTACCAGGAGCAGCACCAGCGACTTTCTGGATCGGCAATCGGTCAGCCTTAACTGCCGTGAGTGCCACGGCAAATTCGACGGCTTCCCGGCGTTCGAACTGCTCGGCGGCAAGCTGAAGCCCGAATGGGCCGCCAAGTTCATTGCTGGTAAGGAAGCGTGGAAGCCTCGCCCGTGGAATGAAGGCCGCATGCCAGGGTTCCCAGCCTACGCCGCACTGTTGGGATCGGGATTGGCCACGTCCCATGGCCTGCCACCCGCTTCGTCGCCGGAAACTTCTGCGGGAGACGCAGAACTAGCGAAAACCGGTCAAAAGCTGGTGAGTGCCAATGGCGGCTTTGCCTGCGTCTCGTGCCACAGCGTGGGTGATTTCGGCGCCACCCAGGTGTTTGAGGCCCCGGGCATTAATCTCGCCCATGCCTTCGAACGCCTGCAACCGACGTTCTATAGGCGCTGGGTGCGCAGCCCAATCTCCATCGATTCCAACACCAAGATGCCCGTCTATTTCGATGACGACGGCAAGAGCGCCCTCAGCGACGTCTTGGGCGGCGACGGCCCGAAGACCATCCAGGCGATCTGGGAATATATCCGGTTGGGTGACAAGATGCCCCGGCCGGAGTAAGTGGCGGGACCGCGTTACGGACTCAACCGATGGAGTGGTTTGATTTCAAACCATTCGCTGGTGGCGAACCGGGGTCGAGGCTCCGGAAGCCAGCTCAGTAGGAACGGGTATCGTCGCCACATGCCTTCTGGGAGAAATTGGATGGCGCGACTCGGTTTATAATATCCACCGATGACCCGGTAAACTGCGCCTTCTTCCCAAGTCATGCCGTATCGGGGCGAGAGGATTCCCTCTTCGTCCTCCGATTCCGGATGGTCCTGAATCATTAAGGTGTCTTTTACCAATGGCACGACGGCGGCTCCGGTAACCGCACTTCGGTTCGTCTGCTGGAACTGGAGCGTCCAGTTCGCAAACGACGCCCGTCCCGACGTCTTGGAGACCGCCACCCGCCAGTCCAGCCCAGCAGGCGACATATTCGTGGAAACACTGACCATGCGAATATGGGGTGCCACGACGGGTGGTCGCGGATAGAGCAGCACTCCCGTCGCCACCAGGGCAACCACGACGAAGAGGAGAATGAGCCTCCGGCGTTTCATGGAGGTCGGTGATATATTTCGCTTGAGCGTTCCCATCTCACACGCTGTTACATCCCCTGTAAAGATTCTCTGGAAGTCGCGGCACGATGTTCGAGAATGGATTGCTTGGCGACAAAAACCAACATAGTGCTCCGTTTCCTGAAGCACGGCGCATGGTTTGGCCGCGTCGAAGTTCGCTGGTTTATTCGAAACGACAGGTGCTGGAGAATGACAGTTATAACGTAAGCGCTTGCCGTCATGGAGTGCGGTGGCAAGCAACGCGCGACACCGCTTTAGAGCGTGGTACGGTTCCGAAAATTCTATACGACCTCAAGCGCGACGCGATTCATCAAAACGATGCCGTCGCTGCGCTTTGCCACCACCCGTCCGCCGTAGTCTTAACGAAGGAGGAACTCCATGACGCTTTGCGTGTTGGCGAAGTGGGCCGGTTCATTGGCAACTATACTGGTGGCGGATCGCCAAACCCAACCTTTGAATGTCCCCACAGCGGGTGTCTCGCTCTATTTCAGGCGCAATCAGTGTGTTCCAAAGGCCCACGTTTCCAGTGGCGGAAATGCCAAAGCGGTAGCTTCGTCAAACCTTCGCGACCGCACTCCAGGCGCTGACGCGTTCATCTGTACCAACTGGTGCGCAAACCGCCTCGTCCGCCGGAGTTTCACACACTTCGCGAGTGTTTCTATTACGCTAGAACTCCCCGACCGCCGCTCTTCCTCAGGCTGGTTTCCGTGCCAGGTTGATACTCATCGCGCCACCCATGATATTGACCAAGCGCACCCCGGTCATGCCGTGGGTGCGGAACCAGGCGTCGACGCCCCTTTGGGCAGGGTAGGCTTTGAGGGAATCGAGGATGTAGGAGTGGGTGTCTTGGTCGCCGCAAAAGAGGTGGCCCAAGAGGGGGGCGGCGGTGGCGAGATAGGCAAAATACGTCGCGCGCCAGACAGAGTTGTCGGGAATGCCGAAATCCAGGATTAGCAGGCGGCCGCCTGGAGCCAGAACCCGCTTCAGTTCGTTTAAGCCATGGTCGAAATCGGCCAGGTTGCGCAGGCCATAGGCGATGGTGACGAGGTCGAAGCTTTCCGAGGGGAAGGGAAGTTGAAGGGCATCGGCTTGTTGAAAGGCTGGGAGCGGTTGATTCTGCGAAGCGACTGTTTGGGCTCGGCGTCGAGCCACCGCCAGCATGGGTTCGCTAAAATCGGCGCCGGTGACTTGGGCTCCCCGTTGGGCCAGTGCCAAGGCGATGTCTCCGGTGCCGCAGCAGACGTCCAAAGCTCGGTCACCCGGCCGCACTTCGGCTAGGCGCAGGAATCGCCGCTTCCATAGGCGATGCATGCCGAAGCTCTGCAGATCGTTGATCAGGTCGTACCGAGGCGCCACAGCGGCGAAGAGGTCCTCGACCTTCGCAGCCCGTTCGCTACCCGCCTGATAGTACTTGCTCGGCACGAACGTTACGGTAACGGGTGAAGGTGGGGTGCGGAACGAGAAATCGCCGTTCTGATCTCAACTCAAACATACCGATGAGGCTGCTCATTGACCCACTTCCGTCGCGGTAAGTCACTGATGATAAGTCATTTAATACTTGGTTATGGCGTAGGTGATGAAACCGCAGATGGCGACCATGAAAACCATAGCCGTCAGGAAAATGACGTCAGCGGCCCGTTCCACCCGATACATCCGGTGTTGGTTGCGGGTCCGAAGGCCCCAGTACGAAAGGACGCAAGAAATGAGGAACAGGAGCGCGTCGGCCGCGAGGAAATCGTCCGCCAAGGTGTCCACCTGCCGCGCGTTGATGATCACCCGAAGTATGCCGATCACCGTCAGGCATACGCCGATCATCCCCGCCGAGACAGTAAAAATGTTAACACAGAGGTCTTCCGACAATCCTGGGCGAGGTTTTGGGTCCTGCATGGCAAAAATGTTTTCGAAACGGCGTGCGCAACGATCACAGCGCACATGGAAGATAGGGGTAACAACTCGGGAGCGTGAAGCGACTTCGCTGCGATTAGCTGCAAGAATCCCGGGTTTGGCCGGTCTGATATGATTCTGCGTGAGCCACCGGAGTCGTCACCGAGCAATCCGGCGAGGCCATGCGGATCGCCCGTTCATCCGCAAAAAATTCTGCAAGTTGCATGATAGATCTCCCCGGGGGTTTGCGAATAGACCCCGATGCGGCGCTTCCGCAGGACAGAATATCTGTCCGGTTTCACTGGTCTTCGGTGGTTGACGAAAACCAGGGGCCGTCCCAGCAAAATGACACGATAGACTCGTTGAAGTAAGCGGCTTCGATTCGCACTGGATGCCTGTGGGTGTCCGGGCTCGGTAATTCCCTGCCGACATAGCGAATCGAGGGCGTTCCGTTTTGGCTGTTTGAACCCAACATGAAGCTGTCCCTCGCCCCTTGGCTCACGCTGAGCCTGACCAGAACCTTTTGGCTCGCCTGCGGTTTTTCCGTTGTGGTAACCGCTTGTGCGGAAACAACTAACGAATTGACTCGCGAGGATCTCCTCCGTCGTGTGATGGCCCGCAATGAGACCATCCAGATCAAGGCTTTCGAGGCCGAAATTGCCCGAAACACGTTTGAGGGTGAGCGCGGGATTTTCGAACCCCAGGCCACTGCGTCGGTGGAACGCGATGATAACCAGCGCCCCAACAACGCCCAGCAAGTGGCGGCACTAGGTTTAACTCCCCTGTCGGTATTCAGCGAACGGAACATGTTGTATAGCGCAGGAATTGATACCCTGACGCCGATCGGCTCGAAACTTCACGTCGGTTCCACCCTGCGAGACTCCCGTAACAACCTCCAGGTGGCGCAGAATCGGGGGCGGGAATATGAAACTTTTGTGGGCATGACGGTGGCCCAGCCGCTCCTGAAGAACTTTGGCTTGGGGGCTACGATGGCGCGGATTCGCCTGGCCGCCTTGGCATCCGATATCGCGTATCAGGAATACCGGAAAAACCTGATGCTGGTGCTATCCCAAGCGGACGCCGCGTATTGGGACCTGTACATGATGCAGGAACAGGAACGCATCAGCGCCGATTCGGTCGGGATAGCGAGCAAGGTGTTCGACGACAGCCGCGCCCGCAGCGACGTCGGCAAGGGCGCTGAAGCGGAAGTGTTGCAAGCGCAGGCCGGTGTGGCGCTACGGGTGGCCAAGCGTACCGAAGCCCATTACAAAGTCCTGGAAAGCATCAGCCGGGTCAGCGGTTTCTTCTCGGAACCTTCCGTCACGACGAATACGTGGCTGAAAGCGGTGGATGCGCCCAGCATGACGCCGGTCTCGGAGGACCACCACGAGAACATGCAGCAGGCGTTCAAGTGGAATCCCGATTTCATCAGCCGCCAGGCCCAGTTCGCGCAGGACAAGATTCGCCTGGGCTTCGCCCGCAACCAACGACTGCCGGACCTTCAGTTCAAGGGCAGCTATGGCTTCAACGGCCTGGGCAAGAATACCGGTGTTTCCTACGGCCAGTTTCTGGACTCCGATTTTCCCGCCTGGTCGGTTGGGCTGGAACTGCACGTTCCCTTGCTAGGCGGTATCAGGGAGCACCACGAATTGACGGCCGCCAAGGTGGGCCTTCAACGTTCGGAAACCGCGCTCAGCGAGGCGGCAACCCAGATTTCCAGCCAACTGGCGTCGTCCTTTTCCAAGGTCCGTACCTTCCGGGAAAACCAGGCAACCCATCAAAGCGTGGTGGAATTGCACCAGAAGTTGTTGGAGGCCCAAATGGCGAAACTGGAAGCGGGCACCATCGAAAGCCGCTTCGTTCTGGAAACGGAAGATCGGTTGGCGGAAGCCCGCATGGCCCTGGTGGAAGACCAGGTTCAATACCGCCGGGCCGTCCTGGAAGTGGATCTACTTTTGGGCCGGACGCTGGCCCAACGCAATTTGGAGCTGAGCCAGGCCCAATTGCGCGACAAGACGATCACGCTTCTCAAGGCCCACCACGTCAGCGACCAGAAGATCGAGGC
This sequence comes from Candidatus Limnocylindria bacterium, assembly GCA_035493435.1. Classification (GTDB taxonomy): domain Bacteria; phylum Verrucomicrobiota; class Verrucomicrobiia; order Limisphaerales; family UBA9464; genus DATJII01. The sequence continues at coordinate 9,005 of DATJII010000050.1, forward strand.
TTATAAGGAAAAGGCGGGCCGCGATTTCGACAAGCTGGTCAAACCGCAATAAGCGCCGACCCGGACCCATGACCACTCCCTGTTCCCTATTTTCCAAGACCACGATCCGGTGGCTGTGGGCGCTGCTGGCCCTGGGGATGCTCCGGGCCGGAGCGGCCGAAATCCTGTGGGCCAGCGGAATCACCGAGGCCGTCAACGACGCGGTGATGAGTTCGCCGGTGGTGGGTATCATTAGTTCTCGACCCTTTCAGGAAGGCGCGCGGGTCAAGGCGGGCACCGTGATCCTGGAGTTGGACAAGCGCCTGGAGGAATTGGAAGTCGTCCGCAAGCGCCTGATGCGCGACCACGCGCAACTGGATCTCGACCGTTCCCGGACGCTGTCCCAAAAGAGCACCGTTTCCATCAGCAAGGAAGAGGTGGACAAGAAACAGGCGGATTTTGACGTGGCCGCCGCCGATTACGAAATCGCCACCGAGCAGCTCCATCGCCGTCAAATTATAGCGCCGTTCGACGGGGTGATCGTGGACTATTTCCTGAAACCCGGCGAAGGCTGCCAGGCGCTCCAACCGTTGGTGCGGCTGGTCGATCCGTTGCGCTGCTATTTTGTAGCCAGCGTCGAGTCACGCGTCGGCCACCAGTTGAAGACCGGCGAGCCCGTGGAAGTACAAGTAGAGTCCGGCCCGAAGACCGTCACCCTCACGGGCACCATCCATTTCGTTTCCCCGGTAACCGATCCCGCCAGTGGTCTCATGAAGATCAAGGGCGTGTTCGAGAATCCCGGGGAACAAGTCCGGCCGGGCGTTTCCGGCCGGATGAAACTGACCCTCCCGGACCATGACAAGTAACCAGCCCACTCCGGTCGATACACTTGCCGTGGCACTCGCGGAGATTGCCCGGCTCCGACGCTTTGAAGGGTCGGCGGGCGAGTTCTGGCCTATATATCTGCGGGCGCTCGGTCAATTGGTGTACGCCGAGAGGACGGTGTGTGTCCTGCGCGACGACGGGGAAACAGCCACGTTACGCAAGGTGACCGAGTGGAATGCCGGAGGTCATGGGGACCGGACTTTCGTCGCGTTCAACAGCCGGCTGGTCGAGTTCGCCCAGCAAACCCTGCGGGTGGGCAACTTGCGCGAAGAAGTGGAGCCGCGGGGGACGTCGCGAGCTTATGCGTTGGGTGTGGCCCTGCCGTTGCCCAACAGCCATGGCACCCAGGGGTGCGCCGCAGTGCTGCTGGTGCCAAATTGCACCGAAGCCCAGGCGGATGAATTATTGTTACGACTGGAACTGGCGAAGGATGTGCCGGGAGCGTATCACGCCAACCAGGCCAATCGGCAGGCAGCGCACCAGGTGGAAACATTTTCGGCGGTGATGGATGTCCTGTCGCTCGTCAATCACGAGCAGCGTTTTCTGGCGGCGGGACTCGCCTTTTGCAACGCCTTGGCCACCCGATTCCAATGTGAACGGGTCAGCTTGGGATGGCTGGAGGCGGGTTATATCCGCATGAAGAACATCAGCCGCACCGAGCGCTTCAATCGCGAGATGTCGGCCATCAAAGCCATGGAAATGGCGATGGAAGAGTGCCTGGACCAGGACGCCGAATTATTGTGGCCGGCACCGGAGGGTTTCCCGCTGATCGTCAAGGATACCCAGGCTCTGGTGGAAGGACAGCGGTCCGCCCATGCCCTGTCGGTACCACTGCGAGTGGCGGAAGAGGTGGTGGCCGTGGTGCTTTGCGAACGGCAGGGCGCGCCCTTCAGCCAGATGGAGATCGACCAGATTCGTCTGGGCTGTGACCAAGTGGCGCGCCGTTTGTCCGAACTGCAAAGGGTGGATCGCTGGTTTGGCGCCCGCTGGAAGTACTCCGCTGGCAAGCTCCTCGCGAAATCGTTGGGACCGGAACATACCTGGGCCAAGGTCTTCGCGCTTTTGGGAGCGGTCGGTCTCGTGGGCCTGCTGCTGCCCTTGTATCCGTACCGGGTGGAAGGCAACTTCATCCTTCGCAGCGATGAGGTCTCGTATCTCAGCGCCCCCTTCGACGGTTATATACGCGCCACCGACATCCGGCCGGGTGACCTGGTCTCTTCCAATGGCGTCCTGCTTCGTTTGAACACGGAAGATCTGGAGATGGAGGAAGCCTCTGCCATCGCCGACCAGACCAAATATATACGCGAGGCGGAGAAGGCGCGCGCCGCCAAGTCGCTGGCCGAAATGCGGATTGCCCAGGCGCAGGCGGACCAGTCCAAGGCCCGGCTCGACATGGTGCGCTATCGCGTCACTCAGGCCACGATTCGCGCGCCCTTCGACGGGGTGATCATTGAAGGCGATCTGCGGCAACGGCTGGGCGCGCCAGTGAAGCAGGGGGATGCCTTGTTTCGCGTGGGCCGCGCGGGTTCCTTATACGTGGAAGCGGAGATCAACGAGCGGGATATCCACGAGATTTCGCCGAAGTCCGCCGGGGCCGTGGCGTTCGTCGCCCAGCCGAAATATAAATATCCGGTGACCATCGCGCGGATCGAGCCCGCCAGCGTGCCGAAGGAAAAACAGAATGTGTTCCTGGTGCGCTGCATTGTGAATGTGCCGCCCGAGGCATGGTGGCGGCCCGGCATGAGCGGGGTATGCAAGCTCGACGTGGAGCGGCGCACGCTGCTCTGGGTTATCACCCACCGGACGGTGGATTTCCTGCGGCTCAAGTTCTGGATGTAATCCCATGGCCGACGCCCCCGCAACGTTTAGCGAGTCCTGGTTCCGAGTGGCCGGGCTGAAGCTATGCCTGCGCCCCTCCGTAAAGGTGCGGCGGCAGTATTTTCGCGGGCAGCGGTGGATCGTGCTGGAGAACGATCTTAATAATACCTTCTTCCGTATCCGGCCCGAGGCCTACGAGTTCATCGCTCGCCTGCGTCCCGACCGGACGGTGGAGGAAGCCTGGAAACAATGCCTGGATCGCTTTCCCGACCAGGCTCCCGGACAGGAAGCGGTCATCCAATTGCTGGCCCAGCTTTATCATGCCAGCCTCCTCCAGTATAATGTGGCGACCGACACGGCCCGGCTTTTCGAGCGGTTTGAGAAGACCACCCAGCGGGAAAATCGGTCCCGGTGGTTGAACATCATGTTCCTCCGGATTCCGTTGTTCGATCCGGACGACTTCCTGCGGCGGACGATGTCCGTGGCCCGCCTGTTGTTGAGCAAGGTGGGGGCGCTGTTCTGGCTGGCTGCGGTGTTGAGCGGCCTGAAGGTGGCGGTCGACAATTGGCCGGTACTGCAGGAGCAGAGCCAGGGGATTCTTGCACCGGAAAATCTCTTCCTGCTCTACCTTGGCACGGTGCTGGTGAAAACCCTGCACGAGTTTGGCCACGCCTATATGTGCCGCCGTTTTGGGGGCGAGGTGCATGTCATGGGCGTCATGTTCATGATCTTCACGCCCATGCCCTATGTGGACGCCACGTCCAGTTGGGGATTCCGCCGGCGCTACCAGCGCGTCCTGGTCGGCGCAGCAGGAATGATCGTGGAACTTTTCGTCGCTGCGGTCGCCGCCTGGATCTGGCGGTACACCGGGCAGGGCGTGGTGCACAGCCTGGCTTATAACATCCTGTTCGTCGCCTCGGTCTCCACGCTGGTGTTCAACCTGAACCCGCTCATGCGGTTCGACGGGTATTATATCCTTTCGGATTTGCTGGAGATTCCCAACCTGAGCCAGCGGGCCATGATGCAGTTGCGCTTCTGGGCGGAGCATTACCTGCTGGGTGTGCCCAAGCTGGAAGAACCGGCACTCACCAGGCGGGAAGCGGCGTGGCTGGGCGTGTTTGGAATCGCGAGTGGCATCTACCGGGTGATTGTGTCGGCGGGCATCCTGTTGTTCGTGGCCGATCGTTTTCTCCTGTTGGGGGTAATAATGGGTGTGTTCTGTGCCATCGCCTGGGTCGTCACGCCAGTGGTCGGATTGGTCCGTTATCTTATCGAGAGTCCCCGTCTGGCCCGTTGCCGTCCGCGTGCGGTGGCGGTGGTTTCAGGTTTTGCCGTGACGCTAGTCATTCTATTGCAGTTCGTTCCCTTTCCGTCGCATTTCCGGGCTCCGGGCGTACTCAAGAGTCACGAGTGGGCCGAGGTCTATAATAATTCCGCCGGCATCCTGGAGGAAGTACTGGTGCCCCCCGGGGCCACCGTGGTCAAGGACCAGCCATTGCTCCGTTTGGTGAACCCTGAACTGGATCTCCAGTTCGCCGCGGTACAAGCCAGTCTGGACGAGGTGCGGGCCCGTATTCGCCAGGCGATGCAGGACCAGATCGCCAATCTCCAGCCGCTGACCAATCGTTTGGAATCGGTACAGGTCGCTCTAGATCGGCTCACGCGTGACCGGGCGTCGCTGACGGTTCGGGCGCGGCAGGACGGCACCTGGGTAGCTCCTCAAATTCTTACTTTCCGGCATCGGTGGTTGGTACGGGGCAGTGATTTGGGTCTGGTAGTTGCGCCGCAGGGATTCCAGTTTCTCGCGACTGTGGCGCAGGAGGACGGGGATCGCCTCTTTAGCCAGGCTATCACCAATGGTCAGGTCCGGCTTCACGGACAGGCGGGGTTGGTCTTCCCGGTTTCCCAGGTCAAAACTATTCCTGCCGAACGTCGCAATCTACCCTCGGCCGCGCTCGGTTGGGCGGGTGGTGGCAATGTTCCTGTTGCTCCGGATGATCCAGAAGGTCGGCGCGCCTTGGAACCGTTTTTCGAAGTTTGGGCGGAGGTGGGGGCTACCGAAGCGACCCTTCTTCACGGTCGAGGCGGCGAGATTCGCTTCGCCTTGCAGCCCGAGCCTCTATTGCCCAGATGGGTTCGGCAACTGCGGCAGTTGATGCAGAAGCGTTACCAAATCTAACCGGATGCATCCTCCCTCCCTCGAATACGCGCGCACGCTCTTTCGCCCGCCCAAGCCGGTGTTGAAAGGGCCGGACGCGCTCGTCGATGGATATATCGGACGCTGGCGACGCCGAAGCGGTGTTCTGGAAGGGCTGCGTCGAGATGCGGAAAAGGTGGATGCCTTGGCGACGGAAATGGGCGCCTTGGACCACCACGCCCTGGCGCAACGTCTGTTGGGCTATAGGGACGCTTTCCGGAGAGGTGGCAAAGGGGCCGAGGCTTCGTTGATCCCATCCTTGGCAGGCATCCGTGAAGCGGCGGAGCGACAACTGGGATTACGACCCTTTGTCGTACAGATCATGGGGGCACTGGCCTTGCATCGGGGCTATCTTGCGGAGATGGCCACCGGCGAAGGCAAGACACTGACGGCTGGTATGGCCGGGGTTCTGGCCGGTTGGACACGGCGTCCCTGCCATATCATCACCGTCAACGACTACCTCGTGAAGCGGGACGCAGCGTGGTTGGAGTCCCTGTATCATTTTTGTGGAGTCCGGGTGGGTTGCGTGACGGGGGATATGCCTCCCGAAAAGCGGCGTCACGGCTACGAATGCGACGTGACCTATACCACCAGCAAGGAAGTGGTGGCCGATTTCCTGCGAGACAACTTGCAGGCCGGTGAGAACCGCAATCCCACTCGGTGGTTGATCCGCCGTCTGGCGAGCAATGCCCGACTCAAACGGGAAGGCCTGGTAATGCGCGGCTTGCATACCGCCATCGTCGACGAGGCGGACAGTGTGCTGATCGACGAAGCCGTCACCCCTTTAATCATCTCGGCTCCACGCAAGAACGAGTCCCTGAGGCAAGTGGTGACCATGGCGGAAAGTCTGGCGACGGAACTGGTCCCCGGGACGGACTACACAGTCAATGATCGCTATCGAGAAATCGAATTGACCGAGGCTGGATTGGCTCGGCTGGAATCACTATGCGAGGCGCTGCCTGGGATGTGGCGCGGACCCGGTCGGCGGAACGAACTGATCAAGCAAGCCCTGGTGGCGCACGAGTTTTACCAGCGCGATAAACAGTATGTCCTGGACGAAGGCAAACTGGTGATCGTCGATGAGTTTACCGGTCGCCGCATGGCCCAACGATCATGGCGACAGGGGATGCACCAAGCCGTGGAAGCCAAGGAAGGCCTGGAATTAAGCGACCCGACTGAGACCATTGCCCGGCTTAGTTTCCAACGATTCTTTCGGCTCTATTTCCGCATCTCCGGAATGACGGGCACGGCCCGGGAAGCGGCCACCGAATTCTGGGCGATTTATAAGCTGCCCATGGTCAGCATTCCCCCAAATCGACCCTGTGTTCGGCGGCAGTTTCCGGAACGGATTTATTCGACAGCGGAAGCCAAGTGGCAGGGCATTGTTGACGAAGTGCGACGGGTCCACGCCACCGGCCAGCCTATTTTGGTGGGCACCCGGAGCGTCGCGGCCAGCGAAGCATTGGCCGAGCGCCTGGAGGCGGTGGGGGTCAGGGCACGCGTGCTGAATGCCATGCGGCACCAGGATGAAGCCGTAGTAGTGGCCACTGCGGGTGGGGCGGGTTGTATTACCATCGCCACCAATATGGCGGGCCGGGGCACCGATATTAAGCTGGATCGCGACGTCGCCGCCCTGGGTGGCCTTCACGTGATAGCCACCGAACGACACGAATCGGGTCGGGTGGATCGGCAACTTTTTGGCCGTTGCGCACGCCAGGGAGGCCCTGGCAGCGCCCAGGCTTTTGCCAGTTCCGAGGACGAATTAGTCCAGAGATTCCTGCCGAAGCCAGTGCGTGAAACGACCGCCAAGGCCCTCCAAAGCAAGCTGCCGTTGGGCTATACCCTGGCCGCCGGAGCGTTGAATCTGGCCCAGCATAATGCCCAGCGACAGGCGTTCAAACAGCGCGCTTCCATCCTCCGCATGGATGATTGGATGGAAGAATCGCTCTCGTTTGCCCCCAAGGAATTCTAATGGCAAAGGATGCCTTTTTCGATTTTGAACTTGATTAACGACGGCCAAATCACTACCGATAACACCCGACTAAATTAGACCCCCTGCTGTTCCCGACCAAAGTGTTCACGCCCGGCCCTCCGGCATGGCTAAGAACGGTTCGGGAGATGGCCTGAAGGTCACCCAATCGATGTCCCGAAAAACCACCAACGCATTCGTCCTTGAGGCGCTAGAGCCACGGCTCTTGCTCTCGGCGGATGCGTCGATGGCGATGATGGCGGCACCGATGTCCGGGCATGGTGGTGAGGCCTTGCGGCACCACGAAATAGTCGTCCAACACCACGGTCACGACACGGGTGGAGAACTGTTTGGCGGAGCGGAAGAATCGCTCTTTCCCGCTGCTTCCAGCCTCGAGGCTTTGGACGCTTTAGCGCCCGATTCTGGGGCGCCAAAACACGAGGCTTTGGAAGCCGTTGTCCCGGCCAAAAACGACGGGAAAAATCACTCGGAAAAGACGACGGATTCGGCGGCCATGGAAGCCGCCAAAGAGACTGCCAAAAACGTCGCTTCCACCCGGGTTACGACCGTCGTAAATGTGTCCCAAACCCGGCCCAATCCGGCGGTCTATTCGACCGCTACGGAATCCAGTCGGCCCCATTTTGTTCTCTCAGCGGTTTCCCAACTGACCCAGGGACTGCACTCAGCCAACGGGCCGCCAGCGTCCGCAGCCAGCGCATCCACTCCGGGGGATGACTGGAACAGTCTCACGCAAGCGCCTGTAGATCAGGTGTTTACAAATCCGGGTGTTCCCGATAGTATTTCGGTAAAAGGCATTCCCACGACTCCGGGGGGTGACCTGTATAATTTTATTTCGCAGCGCCTGAGCGGTTACGCCGATGGCAGGCACCAGGAGACGGTCGCTTTGACCGATGTTTATGGACTGGGCGGATTCCTCACTCTCAGCGCGCCCACGCTGATCATCGATATCGTTCGCACGGGCAGCTCCTTCACCGGTTCCATTTCGATTGCCGCCAAGGCGGGAAACTTCGGTTACGGACAGGGTATGACCTCGACCGTTTCCGATGGCGGAGACCAAGGTTCGGATGCGGTCAACGGAACCTACACTTTGCCTGTCGCCGGGGGTGCCGCTGGCTCCGGAAAATTTCACCTCACACTCGACCAAGTTCAAATCGACATTGCCCGGCTCCTAACCGCCAACGGAAGTGGCGTGGTTCTCGACTTCGATCCGAACGGGACGAGCACCCAAACGGTGGGCAAGCTCCAAGGTCTGTCGGTGACCCTGGCCGCACTCGGAAACGCGACCGGAATCCTCCAAGCGCTCAATCTCCGAAAAGACGGATTCTCGATTTCCGACGGAACACTCGCTCTCACCGATTTCAATCTGGGTGGTGTACTCGCCCTTCATGGCCCGTCGCTAATCATTAGCAATCTTAATTACACCAACGGTGGATCGCTCTTTGGGTCCGTGGGTCTTTCGGCCGGGTCGGCGGATCTGGTGGGTGTCCCGAATGTCACCGGTTCTGTCTCGGACGGAAACGATGCTGGGGACGACGCCTTGACTGGAAGTTATGATCTGGGTACCGGCGGGTTCTCCATCACCGGCGACCAACTGGATATCCAGACCGTTGGGTTCGTCCAAGTCAGCGCCTCGACCTTTAAGGTAACTGGAACTCCGACGGATGCCGGTGGCCAGACTAACTGGGAAGTCCAGGTCGGTGCTTCCGGGGTGGACGTACTATTAGGAGTCGGCGATCTCCGCGGGACGGATGGTTTGAGGAATCCGGATGCCAAGGGGGTACTCCTCAGTGGATCGCTCTTCGCGGCGGATATCCGGAAAGCCGGTTCGAACTCGGCGGCTTGGGCACTCAAGGCACAGGGAACGGTTTCGTTGCTTGGCGCCGGTGACTTGGTTCTCTTCGGCCCGGCTTGGTTGGTGGCGCTGAACACGCTCGGCGATTTGAGTGCGGCAGCCCCAGTGATCGACACCGGAGCGGGGATGGTCACGCTGAACTTCAATACCAACCTCCAGTCCTTCGGCGGCGCGGGTACATTAAGTACCGACACAGTAGAGTTCGCCGGGACCTTCACGGTGGCCAAGAACGCCGACGGCAATCTGGTCATCGCCGGTACGAATCTGGAAATCTTCATTGGTAACCGTAAAGGCGCTGGCGCGGCCAACGACGTCGGCATCCGGGTGAGCAATGTCCAGTTCGCGGTTTTGATCAAACCCGGACATGGCTATGCTTTGGCAGTCTCCGGCACTCCGGCGACGGCCAATCTCGGTGACTTCAGTCTGGGTGGTACCTTAAGTATCCGGATCAACACGACGGAGACCGCCGTCAAGGAACAGGTTACCGCCGGGGGTATCACCCAATCGCTCGATCTGGCTGCCGGATTGACCGAGGTGGGAGGAGCGAATCTCTCGGTGTCGACGAGCGCAGGATCTCTGACGGGTGATTTCGCCTTTAAGAAGTCTGGCACCGAGTTATTGATCGGCGCGGCCAACGTCCAGATATTCGTCGGCAATACCAAAGGAACCGCTGACACCTCAGACGATGTGGGTGTCAAATTGACCCAGGGGCAGTTCGCCGCCTGGCTGGATCTCAACCAAGCTGCCGCCGTTTATGCCTTCGCCGCTTCGGGTGTGGCCCAGATGGTGGGGATCGCCAATGTCCAGGTCAGCGGCCAGTTCTCGGTTCGACGCAATACGAGTAGCAACACGGTGCGTCGTCGGATCCAAGTCGGGAAAGTGATCGTCGACCTCGATGTGGCTGCCGGTGACTCGGCGTTTGGTGGCAAGGATGTTTCGTTTGGCGTATTGGGCAGTTCACTGCGAGGTGATTTCCTGATCAAGCAACCCGGCGCGGGTATCAGTGACATCGCCATCAGCGTCAAAGCTCCACGATTGGTTTTGGCCGATGGCACCAACCTGCCCCTCTCTGGAGCCGACGGTGCAACCGCCGACATGACGCTTTCGCCGAACGGCCTCGTCGGCAGCTACACGACTTCGCTCGCTTTCGCCGGTTCGGATATCTCCACTTCCGGCACCTATACCGTCCAGATCGACACGGTCGCAGCCACCAAGTTCGCCCGCATTTCCGGAACAGGCGCCAATCTGATTGTTCGTGGCGTGTCGATGAGCGGTGATTTCACCTTCGAAGGGGCGACCACGATGTCCGGCCTCACCGTGGTGCAAGTCGGTGCGCGCAACGTCAAGGTCAAGACCACGGAGGGCGCGGCAACCCTGATAGACATCTCGGGCGGCACCGGAGTGTTCGTGATGAGTGTCGGTGGATTCGCGGGATCCCTGCAGGCTAATGTTACCGCCAGTTCTTTGGGACTCTCCAACTCGGCGATGACGGTGGAGATCAATACGGGTGCGCAAGCGTTCAGCCAAACCGTGACTGTGGCTGGATCACCGGTGGCGCTCCAACTCCCGGCTGGACCCTATGTCCATGTCTCCGCCACGAATGTTACCCTTACCTTGGGCGGCGCGGCCATAACCGGGAATGTTGGTATCGACCTGGCTGACGGCTCCGCCGGAGCTTTGGTGCGGTTGGGCTTAGGTTCCGCGAAGTTAACGACGGGCGGCATGACCGTTGACCAGGCCGAAGGCGCCTTTGTTATCAATGCCACGGGCGTCGCGGGTTACCTGACGGGCAATGCCAAGGGAACCACGGGCGGTGTCAATTTTACCGGGCGCGGTGGGTTCCGTCTTAACACCACCGGGAAGGACGTCCACCAATCAATTACTGTGGGCGGCAAGATTTATACGGTGGATTTCACGGCCACCGAGGCGGCGCAGTACCAGTTCTTTGGCACTGATCTGACGCTTAACATTGGCACTTTTGTCACGCTGGTGGGCAATGTCTCCTTCACCACCTCTGGCAATAAGTCGACGTTTGCCGGGGACGGACTGGAGTTGTTCCTCGGGTCCGGACCGTTGAACCTTGCCAATGGTGACCGCAATCCGCTGGCGCGGGGCGTCCTGCTGACGCAGGCAACCATCGGTCTCGTCAAACTCACCACTGCCGGCGTTGACACCTTCGCGTTAAACGCGGAAGGCACAGTCAAATTGATCGGAATACCCTCCGTGAGTGTATCGGGTACCGGTCGCATCCGATTTAACAATACCGGGCAGGTGTTCAACGAGACCCTGACTATTCCCACCACGGACCGGTCGGCCGCGGTGCGGTTTGATACCAATACGGCGGTGGCGGATTTCTCGGCCTCGGGCCTGGAACTGGATGCCTTCGGGGAGCAATTCATTGGTGATTATACCTTCACCCAGCCGACTCCCGACGCCGTGCTGGTGGGCGTAAGCGGTATTCATGTCGCCTTGGGTGGCGCCAGCGCCGCCTTCAGCCTCACGAATGGGGCCGGATCGTTGCTGCTGAACAGTGCGGGTTTGGCAGGCAAGCTTTCGGGACAGGTGACCAGTTCGCTCGCGAACGTGACCTTCGGAGGAATGTTCGAACTGTGGTTCAACACCACTGGAGTGGCCACTTCGTTCACGGCCGGTGGCAACATGATCAGCCTCCCCGCCGGTCCGTATATCAAGATCCAGGCCACGGGTGCCAGCTTGGTGGTGCTCGGCCAGACGTTGACTGGAAATTTCGCGATCGAAGAGGTCAACGACGATTCCGGCCAGGAAGTCGTACGCGTGGGAGTAAGTGCGTTGGCTCTCAAGCTCGGACCAGCGGCTTCTCCCCTGGTCACGCTGACCCAAGGGCAGGGAACGCTCTATGTTACCGACGGTGGACTTGCCGGACATCTCGCCGCCACGGTCACCACGTCAGTAACGGGTCTCACTATTGTCGGCAATCTTGGTCTGACTCTCAATACCACCAGCGTGGCTGTTGCCCGTAGCTTCACTGTGTCCGGGGTGACCGATTCCTTCAGCGCTCCCGCCGGTCCTTATGTCCGGGTGGATGGCGCGGGCATCACGGTGAAGTTGATGAATACGAGCCTGGCCGGCGATTTCGTGTTTGAGCAGGTCAAGCGTGAGGACGGCACCTCGGCGATTCGTCTGGGAGTCAATCATCTCACCACCAAGCTGGCGGCGGGTGGCGCGGATTTGGTGACACTGACCGAAGGTTCAGGGAGTCTGCTGGTGCTGGCGACCGGAATTGCAGGACAGGTCACCGGCAACATCAAGGTTGGAGTACCGGGAATGAGCCTCACCGGGGCTCTGACCTTGCAGGTCAATACCACGGGCGCGGTGGTCAACGATGTATTGATGGTGGCCGGCCAGAGGGTCGGAATCAGCCTCCCAATGGGCCCGTACCTCCAGGTTGCGGGCAAGGGCGTCCAATTGGATCTGGGTGGGCCGGTCCTCCGCGGCGATTTCATTTTCACCCAAGGCACCTCCAATGTAAGTCTCCATATAGATAATGCGGTGGCTGGCTTTGGCGATGACTCAGGTGATCTGGCTTCCTTCTCAGGTGGCATGGCCGATCTGGTGCTCCTGCCCACTGGCCTGGCTGGCAGCTTCACGTCGACGGTAACGTTGCGGACCACTGCCGCCACCTTGTCCGGGGCGTTTACCGTAGATATTAATACCACCACGACCACCCAGACGGTGGGCAATCGAACCTTGGCCGCCGGTCCGCTGGTGCGCGCTTCCGGGACGGCAGTCAAGCTGGTGGCCCTGGGCCAGACATTGCAGGGCGATTTCACAGTGGAGAGCGTGCGAGCTTCGGATGGATCGGATCTCGTCAAGGTAGCCGTCAGCAACGCGACGTTTAAGTTGGCGGATGCCGCCACCCAATTCTTCAGCCTGACCGTCTCCACCGGAGTCTTTGCGATTAGTGACGCCGGCATCGCCGGCAGTATTACTGCAACGGTCGTGACCGCGCCTTTCGCCGCCACAGGTACCGTGGTTATCCAATTTAATACCGGGGCCGCGCCGGTGTCCGTTGGCTTTGCCCATCAAGGCCAGTCTGTTTCCCTGGACCTGCCCGCGGGTTCGTTCTTCCGGGTGGCGGTACTGAAAGGTTCCGTCACGATCGGTACCACGGTGTTCCAAGGGAACTTCTTCTTCGACCAAACCACGAGCGGGGCCGCGGTAACACAGACGCGGCTGGCCTTGACCGGCGTGAGTGTGACGGTCGGCGGTCAATCGATCCAAAACGCCGAAGGATTCTTCGTCATTAATCCCGCCAGCGCCCCTGGTATGAAAGGCGTGGCAGGCGTGATCACAGGGACCCTGGTTGGCAGTGGACCGGTGAGTCTCAGTGGCAAGGTCGGTTTGCGTATTAATACCACTGGAGCGGCCCTTGATGAAACCGTGACGGTCGGCGGACGAACGCTGGCCATTCGCTTCGGCGCGAACGAAGGCAATGTGCTGGCGGTGTTCGGCTCGGACCTCAGTTTCAATGTGGGCGACTTTGTCACCATTGAAGGTTCGGTTTCCCTAACCCATACCGGTGACCTGGACGTGTTTGCGGGATCGAACCTGACGTTGTTCTTCGGGCAAGGTCCCTATCGGCTCGCCAACGGTGAGATCAATCCCCAGGCCAGCGGACTTACTTTGGTCAATGCCCGCGTGGGACTCATACGCAACGCAAGTGGTGCCTTCGCGCTGGTGGCGGAGGGAACGATGCGGGTGGTTGGCATCCCGGGACTAACGATCAGCGGTTCGGCCGCCGTTCGTATTAATACCACCGGGGCCGCAGTGGACCAGAGCTTGGCTATACCGGGCAGCAGCGAACCGGCGGTGGCGGTGAAGTTCGCCGATGGTACCCGCACATTGAGTTTCTCGGCCAAGAACGCTGAGATCGCGGTGCTGGATCAAAAGCTCGAGGGTGACTTCAGTTTCGATCGGATCACGGGCGGCGTACAATTTGCCGGTTCCAACATCAGTCTCGGATTTGGCGACGGCGCGGCGACGCTGGTCCAGGTCAGCAACGGCCAGGGAGCCTTTATCCTCAATGCCTCCGGCTTCGCGGGCGAGTTCGCTGCGGATATCGTGGTGGATGTGCCAGGCATCAACCTGACCGCCCGCACAGCGGTGCGGATCAATACCATGTCTTCGACGGTGGACCAGTCCTTCGGCGGGGCGGGCGGGGGCGTGAGCTTGAAGTTGCCCGCCGGGCCTTATATCCGGGTGGAAACCGTGGAAATGCCCACCGGTCCGCCGTCGAGCCTTACTTTGCTGGGCCAAACCTTGACCGGCCATTTCGCCTTTGAGGAAGCCACGAATTTCGCCGGCCAGCAGCGCATCCTGTTGGTGGCCTCCAATATAAGTTATGACCTGAAGGCGGGCGCCACGACGGTGGCCGGCCTGCGGGGCGGCTTTGGTCAATTGCTGGTCCGGACAGACGGCGTCGCCGGGACCATTGGTGGGTTGGTGACACTCAATGTGCCGGGAGCCGATTTCACCGGAACCTTGGCCCTGACTCTTAATACCATTGCTCCCGCCCAGGCGATTGATGAATCCTTCCAGGATCAGGGCCGCACGGTGCGGTTGACTGTTCCCGCTGGACCTTATCTCCACCTCTCGGCCACCCAGGCGACACTCACGCTCGCGGGCCAAACCATCCAGGGTGATTTCGCCTTTGAATCCACTCGCATGGCCGGGCCGGACGCGGTCCTGGGAACCGGTGACGATCTTCCCTCCGTTCGCCTGGCGGCCAATCGCTTGACGGTCCGGCTGGTGGAGGGCGGCAGGACGATCGCCAGTTTCACCAATGGCCAAGGGTCGTTGCTCATTACTTCAGAGGGTGTAGCAGGCTCGTTGGGGGGTACCTTGGCGACCAACGTCCCCGGCGTTTCCTTCAGCGGCGTTTTCAGGCTTTCGATTAACACCACCGCAGCGGCGGTTAAACAGGTGTTCCTGGTCGCCGGAGCCAACGTGGCCTTGGATTTACCCGCGGGTCCCTATGTTCGCCTGGATGCGGTGGGCGCCAGTCTCCAGGTGTTGGGTGAAAGCCTGACGGGTGACTTTAGCTTTGAGCAAGGTCGTCAGGCCGGGGCCGATTTTGTCCATCTTGGCGCACGCAACGTGACGATTGGCTTGGGCGGTTCGACACCAGTCGTTCGGGTGACCCAAGGCTCCGGAGAACTTATATTGGGTCAGACTGGAATTGCCGGTCAATTCACCGGCACGGTCGCCGTAACAGTTCCCGGGGTGCAATTGGGAGGTACGTTCACGGTATCCCTGAACGCGATGGGTTCGGCGATCCACCAGAAGTTCCTGGTGGCGGGCGCACCCGCGCAACTCGATTTGCCCGCCGGTCCTTATCTCCGGGTCTCGGGAATCGGTGCCACGTTGAACGTGCTCGGTGCGACAGTGACAGGTGACTTTGTCTTTGAACCCGCGTTCGGATCCGACGGTATTGAATCGGTTCGGCTGGGCATTGCGAAGGGCTCGGTTGCCTTGGGCGGGGTCACCGGTCTTATCTCAATCACCGGGGGCAATGGATTACTGCTGCTCCGAGCCAGCGGGATTGCGGGCTCGTTTGCCGGCCAGGTGAGCGCCAACATTCCGGGTGTATCGTTGCGCGGCGCGTTTTCGGTGGAAATCAATACCGGTAGCACCGCTGTCGAAGATGAGGCGTTCGTTAACGGAACTCGGGTGTCCCTCGAGCTTCCGGCCGGGCCTTATCTCCGGGTTCGTGGCACCGATGCGCGTCTCATTGTCGGTGCGCAATGGGTCACCGGAGATTTCAGTTTCGAGCAGTTCACCAACGCCAAGAACGAGCGCCTGGTGAAGGTTCAGGTCGCCAACGCCACTCTCAATTTAGGCGACGGAACGGTGGGCGTGGTGCGCGTCACGGATGGCAGCGGCCAGTTATTGGTGACCAGCGCGGGTGTCGCCGGCCGATTGAGTGCCCGGGCGAGCCTCACGACACCGGGTGCCAGCCTGTCCGGGGTTTTCACAGTCAGCCTGAATCAACTAGGCGACGCCGTTCAGGAGAGTTTCACCCTCGGTGGAGTTCAAACCACCCTTAGTCTGCCCGCCGGACCGTATCTGCGCATCGAAGGCACGGGCGCCAAACTCACCGTCCAAGGCACGGTTGTCAGTGGTGATTTCAGCTTTGAACAGACCACTTCATTGACCGGCGGCAAGTCCCATACCCTGGTGAGAGTCGCCATCGCAAATGCCGCCGCCAGCCTGGGCGACGGTACGAACGATTTGGTGAGCGTGGACGGAGGCTCTGGTTATTTCGTATTGAGTGGAGGAGGTTTTGCCGGAGAATTTGGCGGCAATATTTCGGTGAAGGTCCCCGGTATCGGGCTCAGCGGGGCCTTCAAGCTTCGCCTTAATAATACTTCCGCCCCGGTGGATGAGACGTTTACGGTCGCAGGCACCAGCGTCAAAGTGTCGCTGCCATCCGGTCCTTATTTGCAGATTGACGGAACCGGCGTGCGACTGACCGCAGCGGGCATCGCACTGACTGGCGACCTTAGCTTCAAGCAGGTTCAGACCACGGGCGGCAGCCGGGTGGTCCGGATCTCCGTGGCGCACCTGAAATTGAAAATCACCGATGGGACGACGGCTGTGGTCGACGTGACCGAAGGCAGCGGTGCCATGCTTCTCACCCAGCAGGGCTTGGCGGCGGCCATCGGGGCCACGGTGACTGTGAATGTGCCCGGGGCGGTGGTGACAGTGGGAACGGCACGGGTCGAGTGGAACACGCTCCCCGTGGCGGTCAAAGAAACCTTCCCGTTCAACGGCCAGAACGTGGTGCTGGACGTCCCGGCAGGTTCGTTTGTCCGGGTAGCCTTGCTCAATAGCTCCCTGGTCCTCGGCACGGGCGGCCCCTCGCTGTCGGGTGATTTCTATATCGATCGGACCGCCCGCGCCGACGATAGCGCGGTGCTGCGATTGGCGATTGCCAATGGCAAGCTGGCTCTGAACAGCGGCGGAGACACGCCGACTGTCAGCAAAGCGGAAGGTGCGTTTGTCATCGGCAGCACCGGCGTGGCCGGATTCTTGACTGGCGACGTTTCAGGTCAGAAAGGTGGCATTTCCCTCACGGGTCGCGGCGGTTTCCGCATCAATCAAACAGGCAAGGAAGTTCACGAATCGATCTCTTTTGGCGGTCGTACCATCGCCATCGATTTCTCCGCCACGGAACTGAATCTTATCGCGTTCTTCGCCTCTGAGTTGACGTTGAACATCGGGGACTTTGTCACCATTGAAGGTGCCGTCAGCTTCTCCAACGACGGAGCCAACCAGGTATTCGCGGGCAAGAATCTCGCGATCTTTATGGGCTCGGGTCCCTACCATCTGGCGGGTGGCGCACTCAATCCTCTCGCGACCGGCGTGGCGTTGAACAACGCGACGGTGGGTCTAGTGAAGACCGCAGGCGGCACCTACGCTCTCCATGCGGAAGGTGACATTGCCTTGATCGGTGTCGCGGGCGTCGTGTTGCGCGGTCATGCCAGTGTCGATTTCAACCAAACGGGCGCGGCCGTCAAACGCACAGTAGTGTTCGCCCCTGGCAGCGCGGATGGTGTGAGCATCGATTTGGCGAACAACGTCAAACAATTCACCGGCCAGCTATTGTTCGACGCCGCAGGCCAGACTTTGGACGGCACGTTCTCGTTCTCCCGCGACGCCAGCGGTAATCTCCAGGTGTCGGCCTCCGGCGTCAAAGTCACGCTGGGTAATGGCGGCACCAAGTTGGTTGAGATTACCGATGGTACGGGAACCTTCTCGCTCGCCTCGACGGGTGCTGCTGGCGAACTCGCGGCAACGGTGAAAATCTCCGGACCAGGCACCTTTACCGGCACCTTTGCCATTCGCCTCAATACCTCTTCCGTGGCGCGGATCGTCGGGACGGTGACTCTGCCCGCCGGGCCATATCTCAAAATTGAGGCGACCAATGCCACCTTCGCCTATCTGGGTGCCTCCATCTCCGGACGTTTCGCCCTGGAGTTGATCACCACCACGGTGGCGGGAGCTCCGCAGAAGATGGTGCGGGTCGCGGCAAGCAACCTCGCGCTCGACCTTGGGGCCGGCGGAACCAATTTCGTCCAGATTCGCAATGGCACCGGGTTTTTCCTGATTCAAGAGACCGCCGTCAATGGAGTCTCCACGGTAGCCTTTGCAGGTTCGGCATCCGGCACGATAACGGTCAACGAAGCGACGCTCGGCATACACCTGGAGGGAACGCTGAGCCTGCTAATCAATACCGCAGGGGTCGCGGTGACGAATACCTTCGATACGTCGACTGGAGCCACCACCCTGAATGTGCCCGCCGGACCTTACTTGCGGGTCGCTGGAACGAATCTGGTCCTGCAAGCGGGTGGGGCGCGAATCCGGGGTGATTTCGCGTTCGAACGGGCGACCGACGCGGGCATGGAAGTGACCCGCCTCCTCGTGGCCAACGCGAACGCGAGCTTCGATGACGGGGTGGCCAATGTGGTCAGTTTCACCGGCGCATCCGGAAGCCTGGTT
Organism: Candidatus Limnocylindria bacterium; assembly: GCA_035493435.1. Classification (GTDB taxonomy): domain Bacteria; phylum Verrucomicrobiota; class Verrucomicrobiia; order Limisphaerales; family UBA9464; genus DATJII01. Next base: position 27,266 of record DATJII010000050.1, read on the forward strand.
CTCAGCGCCAAAGGCGTGGCGGGATTATTGTCGGGCGTAGCTTCGATCCAAGTGCCTTCTCTCTCCGTGACGGGCACACTGCAACTCGCTTTCAATACCGGAAACATGGCCGCCACGGCGATGGACGGGACGATGCTCATGGCCGGTCCGTACGTGCGGGTGGTTGGCACGGGGGTAGTGGTGAATGTCCTGGGCCAGCAGCTCACCGGTGACTTCGGCTTCGAACAGGCGGTTTCCCAGACGGGTGACCGGATGATCCGGGTGGCGGCTAATAATATATCCTTCGCCATCGGCGATGGTACGACCTCCCTGGTCTCGCTGAAGAACGGCTCGGGACTGCTGATCCTCGACCACGATGGCATGGCGGGAACGATTTCCGGCATGCCACAGGTGGCCAATTCGATCGGCATCTCCTTCACCGGCAAGTTCAGCCTGGCGATCAACAACCTCAATCGCAGTCTGAACCAGACGTTCAAGCTCGGAGCCGACACGCTGGTTCTCAATCTGCCCGCCGGTCCTTATATCCGGCTGAACCTCACCCAGACCGACGCGGCCAGTCCCGCCAAGCTCACGGTCCTGGGCCAAACCATCTCGGGCAATTTCGGATTCGAGTCGGCCACCACACAGGGCGGGCGCAAGGTGGTCAAGATCGCGGTGGACAGCGCAGCGGTGGATTTGGGTCTGGGGACGGATCTAACTGTTAAGAACGGCCAGGGTACCCTGCTAATCACCGCCAATGGTGTGGCGGGCAAAGTCAGCGCCACTGTGACGACCAGTTTCGGGTTGGAGGGATCGTTCGCTGTTTCGGTCAATACGCTCTCGGTAGCGGTTAACGAGACCTTCGATCTGGCCGGCGTTACTTTGAAGTTGGTCCTGCCCGAAGGACCCTATTTGAAGGTTGAGGGAACCGGCACCCGCTTGGCGGTTCTGGGATTGACGATCACCGGCGACTTCGCGATCGAGAAGGGCAAACGTGGCGATGGCAATCCGATCGTCCGCCTGTCGGTGGCCAATGCGAGCATCACTCTGGGAACCCAAGTCAGCGACTTGGTCAAGGTGACAGAGGGCCAGGGTACGTTCCTCCTCGTCCCGATAACCGGTGGCGGCTACGGAGTCGCGGGCATCCTGAGCGCCAAGATTTCGGTGAATGTTCCGGGCGTAGCCGTGACGGGGGCGTTTGAAGTGCGGCTCAATACCACTGGCAAGATGGTTAACGAGATGCTGACCTTTGGTACCAAGACCATCCCTCTCAGCCTCCCGGCGGGCACCGGCAACAGCCCCTATCTCCGAGTGGCGGGGACGAACACTTCGGTCGCTTTGCAGGGCATCACCGTGACCGGCGATTTCTACTTTGAGCAGCAAACTGTCGGCGGGTTGAAAGTGGTCCGGCTTGGTGTGGCCAATGGCGCCCTGAATTTGAGCGACGGGGCAACAAACCTCGTCTCGGTAACCATGCTCTCCGGCGTGGCACAGGTGACCGAAGCCGGTGTTGCGGCGGCCTTCGATGGGCAGGTCGGGGTGACGGTTCCTGGAGTCATGCTCAGTGCGATGGCCAAGGTCCGGATCAATACCACCTCCGTGGCGGTCAAGGATGCGGGGTTGAACCTGGATCTGGCAGCGGGGCCGTACCTGCGGGTGGAAGTCGCGGCGGTAACCCTCAACGTGGCCGACCCAGGCACGGCCGGCCAGGTCGCGGTGATGGGTAATTATAGTTTCGAACGGACGACGACGGCTCGCGGGCAAACCGTCGTCCGGGTCGCGGCTTCCAACGCCCAGCTAAAACTCCGCATCGGCACCACGGACGTCCTCGTGTTCACCAATGGCCAAGGTGCGTTATTGATCACTTCAACGGGCCTGGCGGGCAGGTTGAGCGGTGACTTGGCCATTGCTGCGCAAAACGTCACCGCGACCGGCGCTTTCACTGTGGCTTTCAATACCATGGCCGTCCCCGTGGACGAGCGCTTCACGGTGGGTGCCGACACCATTGCCGTGGCACTCCCTGCCGGACCGTTCTTCCGCGTGGAAGGTGTGGGCGTCGCCCTCAATCTCAAGGCGGGCACCAACGCCTTTGTGATCAAGGGTGATTTCAGTTTCCAGATGGTGAAGGATCAATCGGCTGCCACTGTAATACACGTGGCGGTGGCCAAGGGTGAATTGGCACTGGGCGACGGCGTATCTACTCCCGTACGGGTCACGAAGCTCAGTGGTGTGGCGGTTATTGAAATAGCCACCATGGGTGCGATGCCCACCTTTGCCGCGAGCCTGACGGGTTCCCTCGAAGTCACGGCGCCCGGCTTGGAATTTGGCGGCACCTTTACGGTCATCGTCAACGCCACCGGCATGGCCGTGAATGAATCGTTCACCATCGGTGGCAAGGCCTACGCCCTCACTCTAACCAAGGACCCGGCACTCATCGTTAAGGGTACGGGCGTCAGCCTCCGGACGGCGGGCCAGACGTTGACCGGCGACTTCACCTTCGAGCAGACCACCCTCACGGGAATGGCCACGGAAAAACGTATTCGCGTCGGTGTCGCGAATGTCAGTCTTTCGCTGGGGGATGGGACGACCACCTTCGTCAGCATCACGAATGGCGCGGGATCGCTCATCCTGAAGAGTGGTGGCTTGGCTGGCAGCCTGACAGGGAATGCAGTCCTCAATGTGCCAGGCGTGAAGTTCAGCGGAGTCTTTGGGGTGGCCATCAATACCTTGCCAACCGCACTCAACGAATCGCTGGATGTGGGTGGCATGGCGGTGGTGGTGAACCTGCCGGCCGGTCCGTTTGTGCGTGTGACCGGCACGGGTGTCACTCTCGAAACCCAGAGCCAGAAGGTCACGGGAAACTTCGCCTTTGAACAAACCCAGACCTCGTCGAATGCCACGGTGGTTCGTGTGGGCGTGTCGAATCTGGCGGCGAAGCTGGGGCCGGATGCCTCACCCTTCGTCACACTGACCAATGGCTCGGGTGCGTTGATCATTAACGCCCAGGGTATCGCCGGGAGCGTCCAGGCGACGGTCAACTTCTTCCCGGGAATGACCGACTTCACCATCACCGGTGGAACCACGCGATTTGAAATCAATACGATGCCGACGGCGGTTAACGAAACGATCACGGTAGCCGGGGCACCCGTTTCGATTCAATTACCGGCCGGGTTCTTCATCCGGGTCAGCGCGATCGGCGCGGCGCTGGGCTTCAAGAATCTCGGCGGCAACAATCCGACGGCCTCCATTGGTGGCGATTTCTACTTCGACCAAAGCTCACACGCGGATGGTTCAACCGTTACGCGCATCGCGGTGGCCAACGCCTCGATTAATTATGCGGGTCAGCAATTGGCAAAGGGCCAGGGTGCGTTCGTCCTGCTGGGCACCGGTTTGGCGGGCTTTGTTTCAGGCGAAGTGGCGGTAGCAGCCGGCGGCTTCAAGCTGGGTGGCAGTATTGGCCTCCGCATCAATCGTACGGGCCAGGCGGTGGACGAGACGATTGTCATTGGGGGTACCACTCTGCCCATCAAGTTTACCACGGGCGACGCCAAGTTTGAGTTCTTCGGCAAGGATCTGGTTCTTAATATTGGGAACTATGTGACCATCGAGGGCAAGGATGTCACCTGGAGCGGCGATGCGTTCTCCGGCACTGGATTCACGGTATTCATGGGCGAGGGCCCGTTGTTGCTTGCGGACAAATCCGTGAATCCCTCAGCCCGCGGCCTGCGTCTGGCCAGCGCCAGCATCAGCCTGGTCCGGGTGGCGGCGGGTGGTGATTTCAATTATGCCCTCTATGCGGAAGGGGCGCTGGATTTGGTTAATATTCCGGGTCCGGCCATCAGTGGGAAGGTGTTCGTCCAATTCAACAATACCGGGACGACCCAGACCCTGAACAAGGCGGGCGGTGGAACGGTCAGCTTGACCAACGGAGCCAATTCGTTCGCAGGCACCCTGTCATTCCAAGTGCTGCAAAGCACCTTGAGTGGAAATTTCAACTTCACCTCGATCACCAATAACGGCCGTCGCACCGTCAAGGCGGCCATTGCCAATGGAACCCTGAGTCTTGGTAATGGCGTCTCCGATTATCTATCGGTGACTGGTGCGGCGGGCGGTCTGCTCCTGACGCCGGATGGGTTTGCCGGGCAGCTGGACAAGGCCACCGTCACTTCCAAGCTGCCTGGGTTTAGCTTCGGCGGGAATTTCAGCATCAAGATCAATTCCACGCCGAACGCCGTCGTTTCCCCGCTGTCTGTCGGCGGCCAAACCATCAACCTCAACCTGCCCGCCGGACCTTATCTCAGGGTTGAGGGCCAGGGGGTCACCTTGAATGCGTCGGGCCAGGTGTTGAGTGGAGATTTCTCGGTGGAACGCGTTAATACTTCGGATGCCGGCCGCTCAGTGTTGCGCGTAGCCCTGAATAATGGCAGCGCCGATCTTGGCGCTGCTGGAGCCGGACAATTGCAGGCCCGCAACCTGAAAGGCGCCCTCATCATCAACGACCAGGGTCTCGCCGGAGAAATCGCGGCGACGGTCACGGTAACTATACCGGACGTCTCACTGACGGGCGCCTTCGAATTCCAGATCAACACCACCAACGCGGCGGTGGATACCACTTTGAGCGTCGCAGGCGTGAATCAACGCATCCAAGTCGCGAAGGGACCGTTTGTTCGCGTAGCCGGTGCTGGCGTGAGCCTGCACTTGTTGAACGACACCCAAATCGTGAAGGGCGATTTCGCCTTCGAACAGACGACTGTGGGTGGCGTGCAGGTAGTGCGCGTGGCGGGGTCGAACGTGGGGTTGGGGCTGGGTGATGGGATCCAGGATTCGTTGAGTATAAGCAACGGCTCAGCCTTGTTTATCTTCCAGGCTTCCGGAATCGCGGGCCGGGTGTCAGGCGATGTGGCTGTTAATCTCCCAGGAGTGACGTTGACCGGAACCTTGGGCGCTGAGGTCAACACGACGAATCAGGCGGTGAATGTTACGGTTGACGTGGGCGGACAGACCACCGCGCTCAAACTTGCCGCCGGACCCTTCGTTCGGATCACCGGGCGTGGCGTGGCATTGAATGTCCTGAGCCAGACCCTCTCGGGCGACTTCAATTTCACGCGGACGGGATCGGGGGCCACCACGGTCATCAACGTGGACGCGAGCAACGTGTCACTGTCCTTCAAAGATGGCGTGACGGCGGTGGTTTCGGTGCAGAATGGGGTCGGCGCGCTACGGATCGACCGCAACGGAGTGGCCGGCAAGGTGTCTGGTTCGCTCAATGCCAATCTCCCCGGCGCGCAGGTCAGCGGGAATTTCAGTGTGCTGTTGAACACCGGCAATACGGCGGTCACGGTGAAAGTATCGGGCAACGACGTGGCGCTGCCCGCCGGACCTTATCTGCGGGTGACCGGCCAGAATGTCACGGCGACGCTGGCGGGCGTGGTGCTGACGGGTAATTTCAGCTTTGACCAAACGGGTGACGCCGGTACGCAGCGCGTGACCCGCGCCGCGGTGACCGGGGCATCCATCAGCCTGGGTGACGGATCTAATAATTTCGTCAACTTCACCAACGGCGAGGGCGTTCTGGTGGTCAACAGCCAAGGCGTCGCCGGCCGCCTGAGTGGCGCAGTGGCTTTGAGCAAGCTGACCGGCGTTTCCCTGACGGGAGTGTTTGGTGTCAGTTTAAATACCACCGATGCGGCCGTGAAACAGACCGTCGCTGTTGGAGCGGATACGCTGACTTTGGATCTGCCCGCCGGTCCCTTCCTGCGCGTGGAAGCCCGGGGCGCGGAACTCAAGGTGCTGGGCCAATCGCTGCGTGGAGACTACGCCTTCGAACAGGCCCGCGCCAGCGACGGCAGCAAGGTGCTGCGTTTGGGTGTCAGTCACGGCTCGTTCGCCTTGCGCGATGGGGTGACGTCGCAGATTGGACTTACGGAGGTTGCCGGTGCGTTGCTGGTACGCGCCGACGGGTTGGCAGGCCAGTTGGATGGGACGGTGGCTCTTAATATTCCTGGCCTGACGGTGGATGGAGCCCTGGGTCTACAGATCAGCACGATCCCCACGGCGGTGAGTGATTCGCTGACGGTGGGCGCCGATCAGGTTTCACTGAGAATCCCGGCTGGACCTTACTTCCGTGTTTATGGCCAAGGCATCAAGTTGGGATTGGCGGGAGTGACCCTGACCGGTGACGCCTCATTCGAGAGCGCGGTCAATTCGCAGAATCAATCCCGCATCAGACTGAGCGTCGCCAATGCCAGCCTCAAGCTGGGCGATGGAGTCAGTGATCTTGTTTCGGTGACCGGGGCGAATGCTCTTTTGGTCATCACTTCCGCCGGTCTTGCGGGTCGATTCAACGGAGCGGTGGCGTTCAATTTGCCTGGCATGAACCTCGACGGCGTTTTCCGCGTGGATGTCAATACGACAAATGCCGCTGTTAATGAAACGATCGGCGCCACAACCTTGGTGTTGGACGCTGGTAAATATGTCCGGGTGGCCAGCACCTCATCGGTCAAGCTCACACTGCTGAGCCAAGTTATCGAGGGCAACTTCAGCTTCGAACAAGCCACCACCCAGAACGGACGGCAGGTGGTGAAGGTGGCAGTGAGTGGACTTGGCTTTAAGTTGGGTGATGGCACTACGAACTACGTCACCCTGGCCAATGGTAGTGGTACCTTCTTGATTGCCGGGGGAGGGGTGGCGGGCGATATCCAGGCGACGCCGACCTTGAACGTTCCGACGCTGAAGCTCACCGGCAAGGTCTCGCTGCAATTCAACACGCTCGGCACGGCCGTCCATGAAGTCTTTGCGGTGGGCGGGGCGAACACGACACTGGATCTGCCCGCCGGTCCGTTCCTCCGCGTGGCCTTGCTGAACGCCACGGGCGATATCGGCGGCACCAATATCAGTGGTGACTTCTTCTTCGACCAATTCACCAGGCCGGATTCCACCCGCCGCATCCGGTTCGCCGTGTCCCGTGGGGTGGTAACCGTCCAGGGCAACGGTATAACCAGTGCCACCGGCGGATTCGTGATCCTCAGCACGGGGGTGGCGGGGATCATTTCCGGTGATCTAAGTATTGCGGCTCCGGGAACGAGTTTCCGTGGCAAGCTGGGCGTGCGGTTCAATCGCACCGGGGGCGCGGTGGACGAGAGCATAGATCTTAATGGCCGCACGATTGCGATTCGCTTCACTGCCGCCGAAGGCAACGTCACCAGCCTGTTCGGAAATGACCTCTCGTTGGACATTGGCGGGTTTATCTCGATTGAGGGGAGCGTCAGCTTTACGCCACGCGATGACGTGAGCGTGTTTGCCGGGGTGAAACTCAAGGTCTTCCTCGGTGACGGACCGGCCTTCAGCAACGGCGACCTCAATCCGCTGGCCGTTGGCCTGCTGGTCACCAATGCCCGGGTAGGACTGCTCCAATTTGCCGGAGGAACCTACGCCTTCGTCGCGGAAGGTGACGTACAGATCGTTGGTGTGGGCGGCGTTACCCTCGTGGGCCACGCAACGATTCACTTCAATAACTCGGGACAAAAGGTTGACGAGACCATCAGCATCCCGAACAGCACCGAAGCACCGGTGGTGGTTAAGTTTAGCGATACCCGTCCGGTGACCGATTTCCAGGTCCTCGGCGGTAAACTGACGACGCTTTCGCAGACTCTCACCGGGGATTTCGCATTTGCTAAATCGGCCACGGGTGGATTCAAGGCCGCCGCAACGCATGTTACGTTTGCCTTGGGTGATGGGACCTCGGATCTGCTGACGGTCACCAACGGCCAAGGAGCGTTGGTGGTGACGGCGTCGGGCATCGCTGCCCAGTTCACGGGGAGTCTTACTACGCAGATTCCCGGCATCGCCTTCGCTGGCGGATTTGGCATCGGAATCAATACCACCCGAGCGGCCGTCAGTTCCACCCAGACGATTGGCACGACCACGGTGAAACTGGAGTTGCCCGCCGGACCCTATTTCCGCCTGCAATTAGGTATGCCGGGCAATCCGGGCAAACTCACGGTGCTGGGTGCGACGATCACCGGCAACTTTGTTTTCGAGCAGGCGACCCTGGCCAAGACCGGCGCCCAGGTGATTCGGCTAGCGGCCACCGGTGCCAGCCTGGATTTGGTCGCAGGGGCGGGCGGCAATCCGCTCGCGAGCCTGCGTGAGGGGACGGGAGCGTTCATCCTTACGTCCGATGGCGTGGCGGGTCGAATGACCGGCAAGGTTACGCTTAATGCGCCGGGTGCCCAGTTCACCGGAGATTTCAGCGCGGTGCTCAACACCACGCTGAAAGCCGTGGATGACACGGTAGCGGTGGGAACGGATACGCTGCCCGTCAAACTGCCTTTCGGACCTTATCTAAGGGTCGAAGCCACGAACGCCAGCCTGCAATTGCTGGGCACCAACCTGCGTGGCGACTTCGCTTTCGAACAAAGCCATGCGGCGGGCGCAGATAGTATTCTAAATACAGCGGACGACGTCGCCGTGGTGCGAGTTGGCGTGGCGAACCTCTCACTGGATCTTGGTGATGGCCTGGGCAAGATCGTTTCGTTCTCCAACGGGCGTGGCTCGCTCTTGCTTACGGACGCGGGCCTGGCTGGCTCGATTGGCGGCGATGTTCTCTTCAACGCTCCGGGCATCAGCTTCTCCGGTAACTTCCGGGTCTCGGTCAACAACACAGGCCGGGCGGTGAAGGATGAATTCCAAACCGGAGGCACCTCGGTGGTCTTGGATCTGCCGCAAGGTCCATATCTGCGGGTCGAAGGTGTGGGAGTTACTCTCAGCACGTTGGATCAAACGCTGACGGGCAACTTCAGCTTTGAGCAACTCACCCGCGGCGCCAGCCAGGTCATTATAGTCGCTGCCGATTCGCTCAAGATTGACCTGGGTGCGGAGGGATCCCTGCTCGCGATTGAAAATGGCCAGGGAGTCCTGGTGCTTACCAGCGCGGGTATCGCCGGACAAATGACTGCGGATGTAGTCTTGAAACAACCGGGTGCAACCCTCACCGGTACATTCACGGTCAAGGTCAATACCCGCTCCGGCGCTGTTTCCGAACAGTTCACCCGCGGTGGCAAGTCGGTCAGCATCGACCTGCCCGCCGGCCCCTATCTACGCGTGGAGGGAACCGGCGTCACCCTGGGGGTTATAGCGGTCCAGATCACGGGCAACTTCTCCTTTGAGCGCACGGTGACCGACGACGGCAGCCAGGTGCTGCGCATCGCGATCAGCGAGGGCAGTCTCAGCCTCGGCGGCGTGGCCAACCTGGTGACCGCAAAACGAGTGCAGGGATTCCTGCTGCTGACCAGCGGCGGGTTCGCGGGTTCGCTCGATGCGACGGTGGCGGTCAGCGTCCCGGGACTCGGCTTCTCCGGCAGTTTCACGGTGGATATTAATAACACTGCGTCGGCGGTGAACGAGACGTTCACAGTGGCGGGTGTCACGCGGAATATCAATCTGCCCACCGGGCCTTTCCTTCGTATCAACGGCCATGACGTAAGCCTGTCGATGCTGGGGCTGAACCTGACGGGTGACTTCTCCTTCGAGCAGTTCAGCAAGAGCGGCGTGCTGATGATTCGCCTGGGCGCGTCGCACGTTCACTTCGCCTTGGGTGACGGCTTGAGCAACCTCCTGGATGTCCAGGACGTTGCCGGCAGCCTTTTGATTCTCCCGGCAGGATTGGCCGGCAATCTCACCGGCAAGGTAGTCGCGAACCTGCCGGGAGCCAGTTTGATAGGCGGCCTGGAAGTCCGTATCAATACCACGGGCGCAGCGGTCCAACAGGCCTTCACCGTCTCGGGTGTCACGACCGTTCTCGATGTTGCCGCCGGACCCTACCTCCGTGTGGCTGGCACCGGGCTTGAACTGCACGTCCTCAGCCAGGTGTTGACCGGTGACTTCGCCTTTGAGCAGTCCGCTGGCCAGGCCGACGGGAAGTCTGTGGTCCGGATGTCTGGCGCCAATGTGCGTCTTACTTTAGGCGACGGTGCCACGTCGCTGATCAGCATCGACCAAGGCACCGGGGATTTCATCCTGCGCAACGGCAGCCTCGCCGGCATACTCTCGGCCCGGGTCACTTTTGCCGTACCGGGTGTGGCTTTGGGCGGCACGTTTGGATTCCGCCTCAATACCGGCAACGCTGCGGTCAATGACACTTTCGTGGGAGCGGCGGGTTCGGTGACGGTCAATGTTCCCGCGGGTCCCTACCTCCAGATCTTTGGCACCAACGTCACGCTCACGACACTGGGGCAGACCATCAAAGGTAACTTCACCTTTGAGCCCGGCGCCGCAAGCAATGGCCAGACTATCGTACGGCTGGCGGTGACCAACTTGCAAATCAGCCTGAAGGATCCGTCTGCGACCACCGCCTTCATTACCGTCACCGATGGCTCCGGCGCACTGATTATATCGGCGGACGGCATCGCGGGCACCATTTCGGTGAAGGCCACTTTCGATGGCTTCTTGAAGACGGTGACCGTCAACCAACTGCGCGTGGATCTGAACACCATCACCCACCCGGTGAAGGATTCGTTCGTGGTCAATGGCCAGACCGTCTCCATCGATCTTCCCACGGGCCAATTCCTGCGCGTCACCGCCATCGGTGCCTCGCTGAAACTTTACGACACCGCCGACGCGCCCCTGTTGACGGGCGACTTCCAGTTCCAGCAGTCGACCACGGCCGCCAATAACATGACCAAAACGGTCACGTACTTTGGTGTGGCAAATGCCGCCCTGACCTTTGGCGGCCAGGGCCTGAAGAACGGGTTGGGTGCCTTCGTAATCATCGGCGGCAAGCTGGCGGGAACCTTGAGTGGCGATGTGGCGATTGCGGCGGGTGGGTTCCAGTCGGGTGGCAGCGTGGCCTTCCGGATCAACAAGACGGGTATGACGGTCAACGAGACCCTCGACCTGGGTGGGCGCACGGCCACGGTCCTATTCGATACCAACACCGATACCGTCGAATTCTCAGCGTCGAACGTGACGCTGAACATCGGCAATTTCGTTACGATCGAGGCGGCCAGCATCGCCTGGGCGGCGATGGGCAACAACGAGTCGGTTATGCTTGCCGGTGCCTCGGTGTTCATGGGCCAGGGGCCCTTCCTCCAGCCTGGCGGCAAGTCGCGGAATCCGTCGGCCCGGGGGGTGGCGATCACAGCCGCCCGCATTGGCGTCATCCGTGTCAAGGTCGGCAATGATTATACCTATGCGGCCTATGCGGAAGGCACGATCGAGGTCATCAACATTCCCGGACTGACCCTGACTGGCACGGGTGTCCTGAAGTTTAATAATACCGGCGCGGACTTCACCGTCACGTTCCCGAAGGATATGTCGGGCAATACCTCGACCGTTGCCTTGTCCAAGAACACCGCCGCGAGCTATGGCGGAAGCATCAAGATGACCGTCCAGGGCGTTGCTATTGACGGCCAATTCAATTTCTCCAAAACCACGACGCTCAGTGGACAAAGCGTCATTCGTGTTTCGGCGCAAAGCCTGCATCTGGGCCTGGGCGAGCCAGTGACCTCGTTGCCCGGCCAGCCGCCAGTCGTGGAAATCACCGGTGGATCCGCTGCCCTGCTGATCAATGACCAAGGCGTGGCGGGAACCTTTACGGGCACCGTGGCCCTGCACGTTCCGGCAGACGTCCAATTCGAAGGCACCCTGTCGATGTCGTTGAACACCATCGCCACGGCGGTAAATGAGACGATTCCGGCCCAAAGCGGCGACCTGAAGATCAACCTGCCTGCCGGTCCATATTTCCGGTTCGATGCCTTGAACGCCAAGCTCACTGTCGCGGGTCAGGTTTTGCGCGGGAATGTCAGTTTTGAGCAGTACACCCAGCAATCGGTAACGCCGACCCCCGGCAGCGATCCAGCCCCGGCCGGCAAGGTCGTTCGGCTCGCGGTCACGGGCTTGGATTATTCGCTCACCGCGGGTGGTGCGGATCTGGTCCATCTACGTGGCGGCGAGGGCTTCTTCATCCTGAGTGACGCGGGAATCGGTGGCCGAATTGGCGGCTCAGTGCAATTCAACATTCCGGGCGTCAGCGTGAGTGGTAACTTCGCCCTGATCATCAACACGACGCGCAAGGCGATCAACGAGACCTTCAAGATCGGTGGCCAAACCAAGCAGGTGCAGGCTCCAGCCGGACCCTTCTTTGAAGTGGCCGCCACGGGCGCTGTGATCAGTATTGCCGGTACGGACCTGGCGGGTGACTTTGCCTTCCAACAGACCACCAGCGCGGGTGTCGATGGCCGTATTGGCACGGCGGACGACGAAAAAACCATCGAAGCCGTCGTGGCCAACGCCAGCCTGTCCTGGACCGATGGATCCGCCGGATTGCTGAGTGTCACCGGGGCAAACGGGGCGTTGCTTGTCACTTCGGCGGGAACCGCAGGCACACTGTCGGGCACGGTCAACTTCTCCAACCTTGGCGTGACTGTTCAAGGTTCGCTCAAGCTCTCGATCAATACGATGGCCCAGGCAGTGAACCAGATCTTCACGATCAACGCCTTGGATAATCTTACGCCACTCTCGACGCTCAATAACGGAAACGCGCTCCCGCTGAATCTGGTCCTGGTGAGCACAGGGACGTTGCCCACCGACGGTAATCTTAAGAAGACTTTCTCCTTCACCTTCAAGATCAACGGCGCCGTGTCCACCATGGTGACCATTGCCGACACAGCCCAGACCGACAACAAGTCGACGGACGACCTCATCAAGGATATCAATTCGGCACTGCTCGATGCGGGCTTGGCCAACCGGATAACCTCCGACGTCGCCAGCGGCCACCTGATCTTCAAGACGGTGGGGACGGATACGACTACGTTCACCATCGAGACCAGCACGTTGGCCGATTTCACCAAGGGCCAGTTGACCCTTCCGCAGTTGCGAATCACCCGTCGCGATGGCACCGGGGTTGACGTCCGCTTCGACGGCACGACCACGGTGGGTGACGTGATCACCCGTATTAATACCGCAGTGGGCACCACCATGGCGCGCCTCGATGGCGGCACCATTCGGTTGATCGATACTTCCACGGTCAAGTCCGGTGGCCACCTTACGGTAGTCTCGTTGAACGGTTCGGGTGTGGCCGATCTGCTCCAACTGGTCGGCATAGGCACGACGGTGGGAGGCGAAGACGACATTGTCGGTATTGGCCCGGCTTCCATCAACCTGCCCGCCGGGCCCTTTGTGCGCGTGGATGGCGTGGGGGTTAAGTTGAGTTTCCTCGGCCAGACGATCACCGGCGATATCTCCTTTGAGCGCCGAGCCCGCCCGCAAGGCGGGGCGGTGGTGAAGGTGGCGATTGCGAATGGCACACTCGGTTTGGGTGCGGTGAATGGTGGTGCACCTCTGGTGGACATCCAGAAGATCATAGGAGCTTTCCTGATCAATCAGGACGGTTTTGCCGGCAGTGTGGGCGGACTGGCTTCCTTCCTCGGCCAGAGTGCAAACGTAGTCGTCAAGGTCAACCGCATGAACGTGGCGGTGAATGAAGATTTCACGGCGGGTGGTGAAGCGATCCAGTTGGCTCTGCCTTCCGGACCTTACCTCCGCGTCGAGGCCAATGGCGTGACGCTCACCGTGGGTGGCGTAAGCTTGTCCGGCAACTTCGTTTTCGAAAGTGCGAAGAATGCCTTCGGCCAGGACCGCCTCCGCATGGGCGCTTCCAATGTCACCGTGAATCTTGGGTCGTTCGTGAAGGCGACCAATGGCCAAGGCACCTTGGTGATCACGCGGGATGCTGGCGGAGTGGCGCAATACGCGGGCAGCCTGACGGCCGATGTGGCCCTTACCGGTCTGCCCGCCGGGGTTTCGTTCTCCGGCCAATTCGGGCTCTCAGTCAATACCAGCAATCGAATCGTCAACGAATCGCTGTTGGTCAACGGCGACACCATCGATCTGCATTTGCCGGCCGGTCCTTATATCCGGGTGGAGGGCGTGAACGTCCAACTACAGGTACTCGGGCAACGCCTGGGCGGCGACTTTGCCTTCGAACAAGTGACCCAGATGGGCGGAGGACAAATCACCCGGATCGCTGCTTCGAATGTGTCGGTCCATTTGGGTGATGGTGCAACCGATCTGCTCACGGTGGCCAATGGGACCGGCAGCTTGGTGATACTCGCAGACGGCATAGCTGGCAGCTTGATGGCCGACGCCACCGTTTCCGCCCCGGGAATTACCCTGACCGGCAAGTTGGGCTTGTCCATCAACACCACTAACAAGGCGGTTAACCAGACGATCGTCGTGAATGGTAACAACGTGGTGCTCAATCTCACCGCCGGACCCTATGTTCGTGTGGATGGAGTGGGCATCCAGTTGAATGTCCTGGGAGTCACGTTGACCGGCGACTTCGCCTTCGAACAACTGACCAAGCCGACCGGTGATAAATTGGTGAAGGTCGGCTTCTCGAAGGTGGCGTTCAGTCAGGATATCGGTGGATCGCCTGCGGTCTCGATCTCCAATGGCCAGGGCGTGTTCCTCCTGACGTCGGACGGACTGGCTGGGACGGTGCAAGCCGATGCGGCCATCAACCTGGCGGGTGGCGATGTGACTTTCTCGGGACGAGTCAGCGTCTCGATCAATAATACCGACCACGCGGTCACTGAGAACTTCACGGTCGGTAATAATACCATCGTGCTGAACCTGGCTGCGGGCCCGCTCCTGCGGGTCGAAGCCGCCGGAGCCACGTTGATGGTGGGCGGCATCGGGGTTAGCGGAGATTTCCTGTTCGAACGCACCACGACGTCCTCGAACCGGGAAGTCATCCGGATCGCCGCCAACAACGTCTCGGTCAAACTTGGGTCCGGTATCGGCGACTTGGTAACTTTCAGCAACGGTCAGGGATTGTTGCTCATCACTGGCGATGGCCTGGCTGGCCAGTTGAGCGGTAATATCGCGATCAAGGCCGGTGATGCCTCCTTCACGGGCGCCTTTACCTTGGGGATAAATCGTACTTCGAATGCGGTGAACGAATCGGTGGTCGTGCAGGGGACGGTCATCACGGTCAACCTGGCAGCCGGTCCGCTACTGCGTATCGAGGGTCGCGATGTGGTGTTGAACGTGGCAGGCCAAACCCTCAAGGGCGATTTCACCTTCCAACAAGACACGGCCCGCGGTCCGCCAGAGCATCAGGTCATCCGGGTCGCCGCTTCGAATATCAGCCTGCGCTTGGGCGATTCCGGCCGCGACTATGTGAAGGTATCCCACGGCCAGGGATTGCTCCTGATAGAAAGTGGCGCGAGTGCGGGAACTTCGGGAATCGCCGGATCGCTGACGGCCGATGTCGAGGTGCTGGTTCCGGGTGTGACGTTCAACGGCACGTTCACCGTTTCGATCAATAATCTAAGCCAGGCGGTCAACGAGCAACTCGTTGTCAACGGCAGCACGGTAGCTATCAACCTTCCGGCCGGTCCCTTTCTGAGGGTGGAAGGAACAGGCGTCAACTTGCAGGTGTTGGGCGAGACCCTCTCTGGCAACTTTGCCTTCGAACGTGTCACGACAGCGGCTGGCGATCCGATCATCCGCGTTGCGGTCACCAATCTCCGTCTCGGACTGGGCGCTGCCGGAACCGACTACGTGGTAGTCAGTGGTGGAGTGGGTTCCTTGATCTTCACCCCGGCGGGCCTCGCAGGCGAACTGGCGGCCACGGTATCAATCCAGAATATTCCGGGCGTCAAGTTCACGGGCGATTTCAAGGTCCGGGTTAATAATACGTCCCAGGACGTGCACCAAAGCCTGAAGGTTGGTGGCCAGACGGTAAGCCTCGATCTTCCTGCGGGACCCTATGTCAGTGTCGCTGGCACGAATGTGACGCTGGCCATTCTTGGAGCCGAACTGAAGGGCAACTTCTCCTTTGAACAAATCCAGACGGCGGGTGGAGCCAGTGTGGTTCGCGTGGCCGCCGACGCCATCAGTCTCTCGATCAAGACGGACAGCGACACGATCGCCCTCGTCAAGAACGGCACCGGCTCACTGTTGATCACCCCGCAGGGCATCGCGGGAAGCCTGGCCGTCGACGTTCAATTAGGTAACGTCAAGGACTTCGCCCTCACCGCCCGGTTCGGGCTCGAGATCAATAACATGGGGGTCGCGGTGGATCAGACCTTTACGGTCGGGGCCAATACCGTGCGCCTGAATCTGCCGAGTGGACCTTACCTGCGGGTCACGGCGTATAATGCCTCTCTGACCATCGGCGGTTCCTGGAACCTCAAGGGTGACTTCTTCTTCGACCAAGGTGTCCGGGCAGATCAATCCAAGGTCACTCGATTTGCCGCGGCGAATGTGAAGTTCAGCGATCCCGTGCTGGGCAACGCCATCAAGAACGCCTCGGGCGCATTGATCATCAAGAGCTCGGGCTTGGCGGGTGTCATTACGGGTGAAGTGGACGTGGGTAACGCCTCGGCCCATGGCAGCGGAACCGTTGGCCTGCGCATCAATCGCACGGGTGCGGCGGTGGATGAAACCATCGACGTCAATGGCACCCCTGTGGTGGTGCGGTTCAGCGCCAATGAAGGCACGGTCTTTGGCTTCTTCATCCAGGATCTGTCCCTGAATATCGGCAACTTTATCACCATCGACGGCTCGATCGCCTTCAATTCCTCGTCCATGGGTGGTGAATCGATCCAGACTTTCGCTGCGGACAACGTCAGCATCTTCATCGGCAGCGGCCCTGCCTATCTCTCGCCAGGCAAACTGAACCCGAACGCGATCGGGGTTCTAATCAGCGGAGTCCAGATCGCCCTGATCAAATTCAGCGACGGCACCTACGCGCTGAAGGCGCACGGAAAACTTTCCCTGCTGGGTCTGGACGGACTCGTGGTCGATGGCGACGCCGACGTCTCTATCAACACCTCCAGTCGCCAGATCAACAATTTCAAACTCACGATCCCCAATACTACCAAGGACCTGACGATCAACTTCCCGTCGTCCGACCCGGTCCTGAAGGTGATCGGCAACATCCATATCAATATCGGTGACGTGGTGGATATTTCCGGTGGCGTGGCCTTCACCCGTCGTCCGTCGGGCGTGGTGGACGTCGCCATCGCCGGGGCCATGGTCAAGGTTAAGGTCAAGGGTACCGAGGTCTTCGCTATCTCCGGCAATGCCCTGTTCAGCATCGGCGGTGCAGATGGGTTCCATCTGGAAAATATCCAGGTCAACGGCTTCAGCATCTTTGGCCAGGGCGCGACCATGGCCGCCAACCCCGGCGCCACCAACCTGCGTTTCCTGACGGCGGACCTGGCCAGCCCGATTGTCGGGAAGGCTTTTGACGTGAAGGAATTCACCACCCGGGCCGGGGCGGCGAATGGTGCCTATATCGATGTGGTCTTCGCCGATCCGAATGGCACGGGCCTTAACGAGTCGAGCATCACCGACGACACCCAGGAATTTGACCTGATGGTGAACGGTAAGAAGGCTTCGGACTTGGGGATGATCGTCAACGGCCGGCCAACCAAGGTGGCGGGCCAGTACAACACTTATCGTTACAGCATTACTGGCGATCTGTCGTCGTTCACGAGCCAAACGGAAGTCACCGTCCAATTCCTGGCCCAATCCTGGAGCGACAACTCGAAGGTCAGCAATTTCGGCGATTCCCAAAGTTTCGTTCTGGTCAGCAAGGTCAATGGCGAATTGGCGAAGCCCGGTCCGTCCGCCCAACTGACCAATCCCGCCAACGGTAAGTCGGTCACGGAGCAGGATCTTAATACCCGCCAGTATATTGATGTCACCTATCTCTCTCGCGGCGACAGCCCGATCGATCCCGACACAATCAACGGTGACGAGTTCGTCCTCAGCGGCGCGGGCATTGGTGATCTGGATGGCGCCAGCATGTCGGGCGGAATCAGGCCGGTTCTCCTAGGCGGACCCTTGCTGATTTCGGGGACGACCTACCGCTATTACCTTAAGGATAAGGATACCTCCAACGCGGTCGGTATCTTCAAGAGTGGCGAAGTGACCGTCACCTTCCTGACCCAGACCACCGGCGGTGGCTGGCGTACCAAGGATGGCACCTGGAATGCAAAAGCGACCCAGACGTTCACCATCGATCCCTCGGCTCCTGGCGGTGGAACATCAAGTTCCTCGCATTCGTTGGGACCAATTACCATTGACGGGCCAACCATCGGCATCGACGACCTTGGCTTTAAGGACGGATTGCTGGTGCTCACCATCGGCATTGGTGCCAACCGGGCTTCGTTGAACTTCGGTGGCGATAACAAGTCCAGTGGCCAGGGCCAGGGCCAGAAACAAAGCGGCGTGTCAGTGGAATTGATCGGCATCCGCGCCACCTTCGACCTGGGGATCGACGTATTCGGCCTGCTCAGCGGCAAGTTCCGCATTGATCTCCCGGGCAAATTTAGCGTCTCCGTGGCTTCGCTAAAGGCCACCATTCCCAACGTGGTCAACCTCACCGCCACGGGTATTCTGGTCCATTACGATCCCAGCGATGACTCGCCGTCGCAGGAGTTGGTCCGCATCTCGAGCGCGAAGATTGAGTTCCCGAAATTCGGCGTCGCTGGGGTGCTCAATCCGATCAAGGATCCCACCACCGGGGCCACGATCCCGGGCCTGGTCGTCCGCAAGAATGGCTTCAAGATTGGCGACGCCTTCCTGGCCTATAACTATGGCGACAACTCGCTCAACAATACCGACGGCGGAGCAGCCCCCCGTTCACCCATCAAGCTGGGCGACATCTTTGAGTTCAAGGACATCCGGGTCGGTGTCTCCAATTTTGACGTCACCATCGATCCAGACCGGACGACTTTCAGCGGCCAGATCTACGTGGCGTCGGGCGGGGTCAAGTTCCTGCCCGGCAAGCCGGTTTCAGCGGAAATCACCGATCGCGATACTTCGGATGACCGCCGTCCGGATGGCACGCCTGACGATGAAGCCATCCGGGTCGGGCTTACCTTCAAGGACGGCCGGGTTGAGTCGTTCCAATTCAAAGCGGACACGCTGACGCTTCAGCTCAGCAGCTATATCAAGCTCAGCGCCCGTGATTTCGTCATCGATACCGGTGCCGCGGCCGACAAGGAAATGGTCGCGTTTGGCTCGGTTAAGGCGGAGATCAACATCGGCTCTTTCCATATCGGTGGCGAGGCGAGGAATTTCGCCTTCCTAGGCGACGGCTCGTTCCACGCGAAACAGGGCTTTGGCGTGTTCCTGAGTGTCGGCTCAGCCAGTGGCGATTCCGTGGGCTGGCCCACCTGGATGCCGATCAAGATCACGGAGTTGGGCATCGAATGGGCCGACATCGATCATCATCCTGAAGACTTCGTCATCACCCTCTCCGCTTCCGTCACGGGCATCCAAGGCTTGGGGGGCCTGGAATTCTCCGGCGTGATCGAAGGCGTCAAGATCCAGCCCAGCTTGCTGGCGCAGGGCAAGTTCCCGATCATCGACATCGCGTCCCTGGGCGTGTCGGTGAAGGGCGACATGTTCGGTGGCCAGATTGAAGCGTCGTTGATCGGTGGCATTATCAAGGTGGATGCCAACGGCCAGATGATCTCCAGCACCGATTCCACCACTCCCGTGGCGGACCGGGTCTTCTTCATCGGCATCCAGGGCGGGTTCAAGTTCTCGGGCCTGGTGGGTATTAATATCCGCCTGGCGATTTCGGAATTGGGGCCACTGTCGGTCTTCCTGAACGCCAGCGTTCCAGGTGGCGTCCTCTTGGATCCTTATAGCGGCTTGTCGATGAACGACTTCGCAGCCAGCGTTGAATTCTTCAAGACACTGCCGTCGATCGATGATCCCTTCGAACTCCGCAATCCTGCCTTTGGCAACCCGAAGGACATGACGGCCGACCAATGGCTGGCCGACGTGAAGAAACAGGTGATCGTGCAATATAACACGATCAAGCAGAACCCTGGAACCAATGGCTTCTTCGCGGCCTTTACCGCGCCGATGACCATCTCCGGTTCGGCGAAACTCTATTCGATTTATACCTCCGAGAAGGTTTTCAACGCCGAGATTCTGGTTAAGTTTAGTACCGACGGCAAATTCCTGATCTCCGGCAAACTGAACTTTGCCGATGGCCATCTGAGCATCAGCGCCAAGCTTTATGCCGACTTGTCACAGATTCGCAATGGAGCGGCAACCATCCTGTTCCTGGCGGACATCCCCGACCAAGTCCGGGTGCTGAGCATCTACGGCAAGTTCAAGATGGGCTATAAGAACGCCGCCGGCGATGACGTCGCCTTCGACATTTACCAACCGGCGGCCCCGGCGGCTTCCGCCGTGAAGCCCACGGTCCAGGTCATTGATCCCTCGGGCGACCACGTGGACTTCCAGGTGATAAACAGCCGCACGGACGACAACCAGGGCAAACCCTACATCGACGTGACCTATACCCCGCCGCCCGGCGTGGGCCTCGACTACGAATCGATCTTCGACGCGGATAACGAGTTCACGGTGACCCTGGCGGGGCAAAATATTGGCATCGAGGGCAAACCCATACCCGTGGTCACGGACTTCGTCAACGGGGCGGCGGTATCGCTCCTGATGGATATCCAGGATGACGGCAGCGGTGGACGGCAGGTCATACTTCGCTACGCCAAGGATGGGACGATGGTGAAGGATGCGGCGGGGAATGTCCGTATTATCGACCAGAAGTCGATGAGCGACACCCTCACGGATACCCAGTTGATGGCCCGGGCCGTCCAAAAAGCAGGCACCAATCGCTTCCGGTATAACTTCAAGAACATGATGAAGTTCCAGCCCGGCGCGATGACCATCAATTTCATCGCGGGCGGACTCAAGAACGCCGATGCGGAACAAAACGGCAGCACTGTCACCGGGGCTGGCAATGATGCGGCCACGGTCCTGATCCTGGTTGAGGGCTCTACCGCCATCCTGGCCGATCCCACCCATCTGTCACAGATCGACATCAACGCGCTCAATAACCGCAATTACATCGATATCCAGTTTGCGCCGCCTGCGGGCAAGCAGTTGGACAACCAGTCCATCACAGATCTGGATGACGAGTTCTCCCTGAGCGGACCCGGCTTGGGGACGGTCGCCATCGATAGCAGCCGGGCCCCGACGCTGGTCAACAAGACCGGCGATACCGAAACCTTCCGGTACTGGCTCACGGGCCGCTTCACGGACGGTGCGGTGACTATTACTTACCTGGCCCAGAGCTGGTCCTATGTGGCCGATACCACGGGTTCCATGCCGGTGGTGTTCAACTTCGACCGCAGCATGGGTGCCCTGCCGACCTATATCGATGTCCAGTTCCCGGATGCCCCGGCTGGCTATGAGTTGGACGAGGCTTCCATCACCGACGGCGTCCCGGCCATCAAGTTGACCGTGACCCAAGGCAATTGGCTCGGTGTGCAAATCGATTCTTCCCGCGCGGTCAGCCGGGTGGGCCAATCGAACACCTTCCGCTACTTCATCAATTACCAGTTCCCGACCGGCAACATGACGCCGACCATGACCGCCACGGTCGAGGCCGCGTTCCAACCGGGGACTTACGGGGTGGTGTACGTGGGAAGCGATCATTTGATGGGCGCCACCAACGGGGGCGACACCGTCACGGTCATGGACGCGAAGACCCGTTATAATAAATCTTGGCTCGACGTAACCTTCCTACCCCCGAAGGGTGGCACTCTGGATCATAGTTCGGTGACTGACTCCGATGCGGAGTTCACGCTGGGTGGCGCTGCGGCCCAAGCCAATCATGTGGCGGTCCTCAACGATGGCGACAACGCACCGGTCCTGGTGGGCGGTACGACCTATCGTTATCTGCTGGACGGCGCTTTTGCCGTCGGCGCGGTGCAGGTCAATTTCATCGGGGCGTCGTGGAAGGACATGGCCGACTGTGTGAACCTCGAGTTCTCGCGGCAGTTCGTCGTGGCGGGCGCCACCGCCACTGTCTCCAACCCGACGGACGGTGCGGTGCTGGGCGCCGATACGTTGAACAATCAGGGATATATTGAAGTTCGCTTCCAGGGCACCAGCGGTCATGCCATGAACCAGGCCACGGTCAATGGCGACGAACTGACCTTGCGCGATTTCGAGGGTAAGGAGATCAAGCTGGGGACGCCGACCCGCGTGGGCCAGACCGACAGTTATCGCTATGCTCTGACCGGTCGTCTGACAGCTGGAAAATATACCCTGACCATCAATGCCGGTTCCTTCGGTGACGATGGTGGGGCGAGCAATCTCGAATCCAAGGTTTCGTTCGCGCTGGAGTCGCCCACCGTCCTGCTGGCCGATCCGCTGGATCATCGGACGATTGATCGCGAGGACCTCAATGGCCGGCTCTATATCGACGTGGTCTTTACGCCGACCCACGGAGCCCAGGTCGATGCCGGCAGCGTCAACGGCGACGAATTCACGATGGAGGGTGCCGAGTCCGAAAACATCATCGTCAAGAGTGTCGAACGCCTCGGTGACACGAACACCTTCCGATATCATCTCGGCGGACAGTTCAATGCCGGCAAGGTCAATATCACCTTCGTCGAAGGAAGCTGGCACGACACTGCGGGCAACCAGGGCGCCGGATCCAAAGCCCAGGTGATCATCATCACCAAAGCGCAGGTGTTCTTCCTGGAAATCGGCGGCGGCCTCGAGTTGAGACTGGGTGACTTGCTCGATGAGCCGCTGTTGAAGGCCGATGCGAAGGCGGTCATCACCATCGACAACGCGCGAAATATCATGGAGCTCGACATGAGCGGCAGCGTGTCGGTGTATAAACTGGGAACCATCGGCGCGGCGGCCGGTCATTTCGTTCTCGACCAGAGCCGCACTCTGAGTGACAGCGTCGAATTCTGGGGCGTGATGACGGTCCAGACGAATTTCAAGGCCCTCGAGCAATACGGTGTTTATCTTTATGCGGCGGGCACCATCCAGATCAATACCACGGAGTTTGTCCGCACCGAGACCTTGACGCTTCCAGGCATCGGACCGAATGGCGGGGACCTGACTCGCACCTATAAGCTGGAACCCACCAGTTTCTCCTTGGAATTGGCGGGCGTGGCACGTATTCGGCCGGACGGTTCCGCCAACGATCTCTTCAAACTGGCGGGTGGCTTCTTCATGAAGATCACCAAGACCCGCTTCGAATTGTTCGTGACGGCCGAAATCTCCTTCGGCGGTGGAGACTCCAAGGCGGCTTACGCTGGCGCGCGGGGTCTGCTGATGATTCTCAACGAGCCCAATCTAAAGGGTGTCGCGGGCCAGTTCATCATCGGGGGTGGCACCGATCTCAAGCTGCCCGGCGGCGAGGATCTCATCGAGGCCCACGGGTCCTTGATGATCATGTTCAACACGACCTTCCAGGACGTCACTTTCAAGATACCTGATTCGTTCCTGCCGCTGCTGGACGATGGCGACCCGACGAGCATAGTCATCCCGAAGGCCGCCCCGAAACTGGACGGCACCGCCGATCCGAGCCGCGATCCGGAAGCTTATATCGTCATCCGCGTCCAGGCGCATCTCAAGATCGCCAAGATCATCGAGTTGGATGGCTTCCTACAGTTGGAGTTTGGAGCCAGTGCCGACGGTGTTCGCATCAAGATAGTCGGCGCACTCGGGGTCAACATCCCATCTCTGGGCGCTTTGAGCGCGCAGCTCACGCTGGAAGTCACCATCAGCTCTGATCCATCCAAGACCGGGTTGCTGGGCCGGATCTACATGGAATTGAACGTCAGCAAGATCCCCGGGGTGGAAATCCAGGGCCAATTCCTGCTGGTGATCAATACCTATAGCCAGTCCAAGAGCCTGGAAGTTTTCAAGGTCAATGACGACGGCTCCTTTGCCCACAACGACAAGGGCGACTTGGTGGTGGAGAACATCATGGTGGATCCCGGATTCATCCTGAAATTGAAGGGCCGCTTTGTGATCTCGGGCGTGGTCACGATGGAGGGCGAATTCAGCTTTATCATCAATCCCTCCATGCTGGAGGTTACGGTGATCGCCCATATCAATCTCGCCGGTATTGGTGACGTCCTGGTAAAGGGTGGACTCCGGATCACCAGCGAAGGCTTGGTAATGGACGCCAACATCAGCCTGATGGTCGGCTTTGGCGGGGACGTTGGCCTCAAATTCGAGGTCAAGGCCCTGATCCAGATCAATACCACCAGCCGCGATCAAGTAATCGTGGGCGACACCATCGCTCCCGGACTCCTGATCAAGATGGAGGGCAAGATTACCTTCCTGGGCTTTGCCGAGGCCAGCGGCTCGATCCTGCTCTATATCGGGCCGAAGGGCTTCAAGTTCCAATTCCAGATTCTAATCAAACTGGGCGGTCTGCTGGAGGTGGAGGCGGACGGCTTGTCGGCGGTCTATACCGACGGAGACCCTGGCCTGGTGCTCCGCTTGCACGTCCACGTGAATCTCGATCTGTTCGTCATCGAACTGGATGCGGAGGGCTTGATTGAGATTAACACCTGCAATAACACGCGGGATGGCATCCAACCGGGATTCTTCCTGCACCTGAGCGGGCGGCTCTCGCTGCTCAAGGTGTTGAACATGGAATCCTCGCTTGAAGTCGAGGTGCGCAACAATTTCTGGCGGGTGGACTTCGAAGGGAGCTTCAGCTTCTTTGGCTTGGCCGATTTCTCTGGCAAGGGTCATTTCGACAGCAACCACAACATCATCCTCGATTTGCGCGGACACATGTTGTTGGGCGTGCCTGGCTTCGGTCTGGAGGGCGATTTCAGCTTCCACTTTGAGTCGCGCCAGTTGGCCAATGGTGACTGGGTCTTTGACCTCAGTGGCAGCGCGCAGGTGGACGTCAAGCTCTTTGGCATCAGCCTATTGGGCGCCGGTATTGCTTTCGGTTTCCACGCGGAGGGCCAGGGGCGCGTGCCGCTGACCCTGACGCTGGCCATCAAGATTCACATCCTGTTCTGGGATATCGAGAAAACAGGTTCCTGGACCATTGGCTACCTGGAGTTCCCGCACGAGATTTACCTGGCTGGCGGCGAGGACCAGGCGCACGTCCAGAGCTGGAGCAGCACCACAGGCGGAACCCTGGTGCTGAATGTCGGCCCGCGTGCCCAGTACCAGCTCAAGAATCCCGATCCGGACAACATGCCGAAGGAGTCTGACAATGAGAATTATATCATTGAACAGACGGATACCAACTCGGATGGCAGCGCGACCATCAAGGTTACCGCCCTGGGCCGGACGCAGATTTATGAGAACGTCAGGGCCATCAGGGGTGTCTTCGGCTCCGGTTCGGATCAGGTGCTCATCAAGCCGGGAGTGACCATACCGATCGATATCGACGGTGGCGCGGGTGACGACGCCATTGTGGACCAGGGCTCCGGACCGGCCAATATCCGTGGTGGCGATGGCAGTGACTATATCTCAACCTCCACCAATGCCACCGTCGTCATCAATGCCGGGGCGGGAGACGACTATGTGCTCACCACGGGAACGGGTGGGGCTTATATCGACGGCGGGTCGGGCAAGGATCAGATTTACGGCGGTGCAGGCAACGACACGATCCTGGGCGGTGCGGGTCAGGACGACATCCACGGTGGCGGTGGAGTCGACACGATCTACACCGGAGCGGATGGTGACGCCGTCACCCTCAACTTCTCGAATGCCGGCACCACGGTGTACGGCGACAGCCAGGATCACCTGTATCTCAATGGCACCCCGGGCAACGACAACGTCTTGATTACGACCGAGCCGGGTGGCTGGTTGAATGTGAACCTGACGGGTGTGGGTTCCATCCGGGCGCAGAGCTTCTCGGAAGTCGTCTTCGACGCTGGCGCCGGCGCCGACCATATCACCATTCCGAGCTTGGATGTTGCCGGGGTCCAGACCGTGCGATTGAACTTGGGCAAGATTCAAACCCAGGTCGGCACCCAGAACACAACCATCGGCACAGGAGACTCCCAGCAGACTGTTCCGCAGCCGGTTTACCAAGTGCAGCCGGACAATGCGGGCGATGTGGTGACCATCCTCGGTACTGATAGTTCCGATACTTTCAACGTGGTCGCGGAAGATCCTGATCCGACGACGGGAATGAACCGATCCATCCGGATGAACAAGGGTGGATATAGTGTTGTGGTCACCGGCGCGGTCCGCTCGGAAGGCGACACGATGATCATCGATGCCGGCATCGGCGACGATGTCATTGACGCTTCGGGCGTGGACGTCCGCGACATGGTCGGCCGCCGGTTGACTCCCGACATGATCGCCTTCCAATTCAAGGCGGGCGACGGAAACGACCGAATCATCGGTTCGCCCTTCAATGACGTGGTCGATGGCGGCATGGGCAACGATACCCTGGGCGGTGGAGAGGGCTTGGATCAGTTCATCGACGCCGGTGGACACAACACGCTCTACGAGACGATCGACCAGGATATGTCGCTGTTCGGCAACCTGTTTGTGTCGGGAACGATCATCAAGGACACTCGTTCGAGTTCGCCTTTCCGCGATGGCCTCCCGGATGACGAAGGCATCCTTTCCGGGAACCTGAACGCCGACGACCCGAATTTCACTCCTGACATGCTGGGTGATGTCTATGCCGTTGGTGCGGCAGTGGAAGATATTACCGGTTTGTTCGAGAAGGCGATCATCAAGGGTGGCGCGGGAAATAATACGATTGTCCTGAATAGCTCGAACGACTTTATCACGGTGGGCAACGCCACCTATCTGGTAACGGCCTGGACCAAGCCGGTGACGCTGGACAACCAGAAGGGCACGGGCACGGAATTCTATATCGTCAATGTCACCGGCAGCGCGGGGACCAATGTCCAGATTGACGATACCGGCGGCGGTGATGGCTTGGACGTCGTCATCGTCAACGGCACGAATCTGCCGGACACCTTCACTCTCAATGCCAGCGCTACCGTAGGCTACGTCGTTTCCGGCGACTTCCTGTCGCCCACCCGCGATGTCGTGACCTTCCGCGCAGCCGAACGCCTGGTGGTGAACAGCTTCAGTGGCAAAGACCACTTCCTTATCGACGATACGGCCGTCCTGACGATCATCAACATGGGTGGCGGCGATGACGAAGTGGTGGTGGGCACGGTTCCTCTCACACCAGATAGCGCCAACCGAACCCTGGAATATCCGGACGGTGTGCCGGTGGTCGACACCGCCCACATGACCAACGGTAATTCCGCGCCGCTCTTCGTGCTCGGTGGCGACCAGAACGATCGGTTCGAGGTTAACCACAACCGCGCCAAGCTCTATCTCCATGGCGGCAATGGCGACGACCTATTCCTGCTCCGCACCTTCCTGGTGCTGCGCGACGACAGTAATCCCGATGTGCCTCTGAACCTTGCCAGCGCTTTCGGTGGCACGGGAACCAACCGCTATGAGTACCTGCCGAATGCGCCGGTGAAGATCAACGGCGGCGGTGGCAAGGACACCATGGTGATCCTGGGCACCCCACTCGGGGACACGTTCATCATCACGGATCGCTATGTCGTTGGTGCCGGTCGCTTCGTGAGTTTCCAAGGCATCGAGTCCGTTGAGATCGATGCTGGTGGCGGTGACGACCAGATCTATATCCTCAGCACGAATTTCACCACCACGGTGGATGGTGGGTCGGGCGACGACACCATCCATATCGGCGGCGCCCCGCCCCCGCAGTTCGTGACCCCGCCCGCGTTCAAGTACACCCCGCCGCCGATCTCCTTGCCCGGGCCTCCGGTGCTGAAACGGATCGACGCCGCCACCGACCTGTTCAATATCACGCTGGGAGTCCAGATTCCGTTCTATGCCGTGGGGAACTACAGCAGCTACGTGAATCAGGCGGTATCGAATTATGTGCAAAGCTGGGTAAACTACCTCACCCGGATTTACAGCGGGCTTGTGGTGGACAGCATATCGGTGTCCTCACCCAGCAGCGCCCTTTTCACCGGCTTCCAGTTCGGCTTCTTCACTTTCCTGGCGAACACCACGGTCAGCCGCATCCGCCTGACTTATCACTACAATGTCACCGTGCCCGGGGAGACGGTCTATACCCCGCCCGAGGTGGAATTGAAGCCCGAGCCCTTCGCGGTGGTGGAACCGCCGTCATACGACCTGAGTCGTATCCGGGGCAAGCTGACGATCAAGGGTGGCAGCCTGGTGGAGACCAACGGCGACAAGGTCATCATCAACAATCGCGACGCGAATGGCGGGTTTGGACCGCCTCCGGGCGGCCTGCTCCAGAACATTTTGGTGCCACGATTGGTCTCGATCGGGGCGGACCTGTACGGCAATCCGATTTACGCCCCGGACACCGATGGCGGAGTACCCATTATCGACCATTTCCTCAGCCTGGAAGGCATGGGCTTGCCAGGGGCATACGCTCCCAGCGGGCAGCATTTCGATGGCATCATCTTTGATGGCATTGAATCCATGGATTTAAGGCTCTCATCGTCGAACGATAGCTTCACCCTGTCCACCCAGGCGGTGACGGCTGATGATCCGCGCCTGCGCGACCTGGTGGTGTCGGGTGAAGAGGGTGACGACTATTTCAATCTCCAGAAGACCAGCAGCCCGGTCCGAATCCTGGGTGGCGGCGGCAACGACACCATCGCCTTGGGCGACGTGAACCTGCTGAAGGATATCGGTGGCCGTATCGTGATCGACGGCGACGCCAGCATCACTGAATACGTCCACCCGGTCCTGGTCACCGATCCACGCTTCGCGCCCTTCCTCGCCGACCCGTCGAAAATCCCCTCCATCTATATCAACACTGACTTGCAGGATCATTCCTATACCGTGGGAGGCCAGCAGGTCACCTATTCGATCGGCGTCCAGGCGCCGCTGCTCTTCGATTTCGGCGGATACGTGTATATCCGGGGCGTGGTGCTCGATGCGGTGGGGGCCATCGTCCAGGACCGGGTGCAGGAGCGTGATTCGTTCGGAAACCGCCTGTGGTTCCAGCTTATCGATTTCTTCGGCTACCAGTTCGTCATCAAGACCACGACCGACACCGGCAGTCCGTCCATCCTGACGGCCAACCGCACGACACCCCAGGTGGCCATGATGTCCGAGGATATTGTCACCTCTACCCCGGGCCAGGATACCCTCACTGTGTCCCTTTCTGGCGCGGCCAATCCCTATCACGCCACGTTCGATACCTACCAATACCCGGTGGATACCCTCGTGGGCGGGCAGCCCGTGTACCAGCCGGGTGTCGATGGGGCGGTGGCCAAATACTATTTCGGCGGCGAGCAGTCCTACGACTTGTTCACCCGCGTGGCGCAAGTCTACCACGGGGGCGAACCCGTACTCGATCTCTTCACCCGGCAGGCCGTCCTGGATATCTTCGGCCATCCGGTCCTGCATAAAGCGGGCGACCCGGTTTTGCACTACAAGGGCGATCCCGTCCTGCATTACAAGGACGACTTCGTTCGTTACCTGGGCGGGGAGCCGGTACTTGATGAGCAGGGGAATCCGGTGCTTACCGGGGGCGTCCCGCTCTTGCATGGCGCGGGACAGGTGATGATCCATGATCGGCGCGAACCGGTGCTGGATGCACAAGGGCACGCCGTGCTCCATAGTGCGGGCGATGTGAAGGTCTATTTTGGCGACGAGCTCGTCCAGGTTGGCGACCCGCTCCTGGATTCGTTGAACAGTCCCGAAAGGGCGGAGGACGGTTCCGTCCTGCTCTACGACCAGGAGACCATTGATCGCGCCGGCGGTACCCTGACACACAGGCGTGGAGAACCCGTCTACATCCAGGATCAATCCGGCCAATGGGTAGTCGCCACCTATGCGGGCGGAGAACCCCAGCTTTACCTCGGCAACGAACCGGTGCGCTACAACGGAGGCGAACAGGAATATTATACCGCCGCGGACCGGGTCCAACAGTCGGTCGACTTCCAGCGTCTCGCGGGTGTCATGGCCAACGACATCCTGTACACGAATCTCGACACGGTGAACCTGTACCTCGGTTCCGGTGACGACACCGTCGACGTCTATACCACGCACACCGGGAATACCATTGTCTATACCGCCGCCGGCATGGACACCATCAACATCCGGAGCCTCTCCGGTCCGGGTTATTTCTATACCGGTGATGGCCGGGACCGTGTAAACGTGGGGAGCAGGGCCCCGCTGGGAGGCGGCTCGCTGGCGGGGATCAAGGCTCAACTCGTCATTGACGGCGGAGACAGCCGATTGTTCGGGCCGGCCTTTGGCCTGGACCTCAGCGGGCCGACGGTCTTCACGACTAATGGCCTTCGCGAAGGGTCGCCGTTGTTCCCGGCCGGGCCGTCGGGCCAGGTCGACTATACGTCCCTGGCGATCGCGCCGCTCTCGCAGCCGGATGTTGGGCGCCTGGATTTCGACTATGCCCTCGGCCGCATCACCTTTACGGCGAACGCCCAGTTCGTGGATAGTGCGGCCTATACCGTCGAATACCGCCTGAGGGACAGCACCGGCGTGTGGACCACCTATCGCGAGACCATCACCCCGGCCTCGATGGTCAATGGGCAGCGGGTCTCACCCACCAATCCTTACGTGGTGGACGTTCACCAGGCACATCCTGTGGTGGATCTGACTGGCCAGTGGGTCCAGATCGTTTCCGGACCAGGCGCGGGCCAGATGCGCCGGATTACGAGCAACACCCGCGATTCAATCACGGTGGATCGCCCGTGGGATCCAGCCAACATGCCCGACAGCACCAGCCACTACGCAGTGGTGGGCGATGAAGGCCAGGGTGACGAACTGAACATCGACAATTCCGCAGAAACGGCCAATACCCAGGGCATCCTCTGGGAAGACGAGTTCTACGGCTTCGGGTTGTCGGCACCGATTGCCTATTCGAATATTGAGTTGCTGAACGTGGATCTCGGTTCGGGGTCCGATATCGCGAATGTCCGGGGCATCTCGGCCCGCACCAACCTCCGATTGCACGACGGCAATGACCGCATCCAGGTTGGTTCCGGAGATCCATCCGATATTTCTGGGGGTCCTACCAACTACGTCCGTGGCAACCTGGATCGTATTCTCGCCACCTTGTTCATCGACGGTGGCGCGGGCAGTCAGACGCTGATGATCAGCGACGAATCGTCTGGCCAACCGGACACCAACGTCCTGCTGACGACTCGTCGGGACGGGCTCGATGCCAGCCTGCCGGATGGGGATATCTACGTGGTGGGCCTGGCACCCAAGCCAATCATAGTCCGGTCCAGCGCGGATCAGGGTGATTTCAGCGGCGGGGTGACGGTATGGGGCGGCTCGGGTGCGGACACGGTTCGCATCACCGGATCCTATAACCACGCCGGGTCGAATACGGTGACCAGTTATAACGCGGGCCTGGGTGACGATACGATCAAGGTGGATCTGCTGGCGGGCCGTGACGGTTCGTTCGTGCTCAACGCCGAAGGCCCCAATGCCGCTCAAATCGGCCAGACGGACAACGACACGGTGGACGCCAGTGGCTCGACCTTGCCGCTCCTTGTGTTTGGTGGCGATGGCAACGACGTGATCACGGGTGGCCAGGGTGACGATATTATCTTCGGCGATCGAGGCTTGGTTGGCTACGGAACGGGACCCGATTCGCTAGGCAGCCTGTATGGATGGGGCGGACCCGGAGACTACACCGGCGGAACGAACCAGCCTCTGGTTTTCCTGACCGCACGGGATTCCGCCGTGGGTGGCGTTGACCGGATCGTGGGAGGCCCGGGCCGGGATATCGTGGTGGGCGGGACCAGCGATGACGTCATCGATCTGCGATCCACGGATATCAAGGCCGACATAGCCTTCGGCGACGGTGGCAGGGTCGACTATGTTCAAGGCAAGCTTTCCAGCCTGAGCACCATTGATCCTTATGTTGGCGGCAACGACCAGATCACGGGCGGCAAAGGCGGCTTGATGATTCTGGGTGGCACTGGAGCGGATACGATCACTGCCGGGGTGGATAGTCTGCCAGACGTCGTTCTGGGTGATGTGGGCCAAATCAACCTCGATTTGGTTACCGGGTTGCCGGTGAAGGCCTTTACGGCCGAGCCGTATTACGGAGGTGACGACCAGATTACCATGGGGAATACCTGGAATGTTGTCATCGGTGGCTTCGGCAACGACCAGATCAATCTTGGCAACGTGACCACCCTGCTCGCTACCATAGGGGATGGTGGGGCGATCGAGTTCCAGGGTACGCGTCTCATCGCGGTATCGACCAGCGATCCCATCTTCGGCGGGAATGACCGTATTCGTTTCGGTACGGGGCCGAACTTGGTCATGGGTGGTACTGGCGACGATGATATCCAGATGGCCACCTTCAACAGCGGTAGTATCCTGCTGGGCGACAATGGCAAGGCCGAGTTTGACACCCAGGGACGCCTGACCCGTTTCACGGCGAACGCGCCGCTCTACGGAGGCACCGACAACCTCGCATCGGGATCCGGAGCGGATGTTATCTTCGGCGGTCCCGGCAATGATACCATCCGTCCCGGGGGAGGCTCTGACATAGCGGTGGGTGACAATGCCATGGCGGATTGGGTGATCGATGATGGTGATCCCACCACGATCGACCTCTTGCGTACCACCGATTCAGGCATTGGCGGCGCAGACGATATCCAATTGGCGGACGTCGGGGCGTTGGCTATCGGTGGCGCAGGCGCGGACAATGTACGTGGCGGATCGAGTCCTGACATTCTCTTCGGTGACGCCGCGGAAATAGTCTGGAGCTCCAGTCCCACTGGCGTTCGTTACGTCCAGAGGGCGCGCTCAATCGCTGTAGGCGTGGACGGCAATGACATTCTGAACGGCGGGGCGGGGCCTGATGTCCTGGTGGGAGGCGGTGGTGATGACAGCATTGACGGCGGCCCGGGGACCGGCAACGAAGTGATTTTCGGCGACGGTGGATCAGTCGAGTACACGATACTTTCAACCGGCAAGCGGGGCATCGCCGCAGTGGCGACCGTAATGCCCGACCGCGGCGGTAACGACACATTGGTGAGCGCGGACGGCAACGATCTCATCTTCGGAGGCAACGGCTCGGATACGGTCCACTCGGGTGGCGGCTTGGACGTGGTGGTGGGTGACAATGGCGCGGCCGAGTTCCAACTCGTTACGGGCCCGTTGATGGTCTTCCGCTCGGTGACGGCGACGTACATCACCGCCGGTTCCGGGGACACGATCTTTACCGAGGCGGGCGACGATGTCGCCATCGGCGGCGCCGGCAACGATGAGATCCAGTTGGGAACCGGTGCCGACATTGCGTTTGGCGACAATGCCTACGTGGTGTTCGGCGTCTTTGCCGGCACCAGCGCGGTGCGGCCCAGCGAAGCCGGAGCCACCGATAATAATATGGGCGGAATTGACCACTTGGCCGGCACCTCGGGACGCAAGGTCCTGATCGGTGGCGCGGGTGGCGACCGTCTGGAAGCGGGTGCGGATGGCGGCATTCTGGTCGGGGACGCCGCGACCCTGACCTTTGACTACCAGCGCAGCGTCGCCCTGCCCGCCACGCTGGCGGCTTTCGACGACCAGTACGGCGGCGATGATTATATCGTCGGCAGTGCGGCGGCGGACACCTTGGTGGGCGGTTCGGCCAACGACATCATCACGGGCAATGGCGGCAATGACCTGATCTTTGGCGATGACGCCCAAATCGATTGGATCTCGGGAGACGGCGACGCCAGGACGGTTGACCAGGCTTCCAGCATCAATCCTGGAGTGGGCGGCTACGACACTGTCTCAACCGGAGTCGGGATGGCTATAGTGGTTGGGGGCGCGGCGGGAGACGCCATCACTACCAACAATGGCCAGGACGTCATCTTCGGAGACGAAGCCAGCCTGCTCTGGGCGGGCGCCTCGACCGCACGATACCTGGCGAAGGCCGTGAGCCTCGCCAGCCTCTACGACGGCAGTGACCAGATCCGTGGCAACGGCGGGACGGATTTCATCGTCGGGGGCAACGGAGCCGATGACATCGACGCCGGTGACGATGGCGCTGCCAACTACGTCATCGGCGATGACGGGCAGGTTGATTTCCAATGGCTCACCGGCGGAATCCTGGCGCCCAAATCCATGGCAACCTTGGTTCCTGACCAGGGCGGGGACGACCATCTGCAACTTTATGGAGCCAACGATGTCGTCCTGGGCGGCAATGGTTCG
>DATJII010000051.1:0-3789 GCA_035493435.1 Candidatus Limnocylindria bacterium
GAACGCGAGCGCGAGGAACGCGCCACGGCGCTCTATTTATTAACCCGCCAGTTGGTCGAGGGGCAGGATTTCGCCGAACTGTTGGGCCGGGTCATCGCCCATTTCGGCGCCGTATTCGACGCCGAGGTCGCCATCCTGCTGGCCGATACCCCCACCAGTTCCGAATTGGTGCCGTATCCCTTCGGCAGCCTGGTCGTCCCGGAGAAGGAACTCGGCGTCGCGGACTGGGCCTATAGGAATTCGAAGCCCGCCGGCTATCGAACGGACACGCTGCCCTCGGCCACGGCTCTTTATATGCCCCTGGTGACGCCCGGGGGCTGCCTGGGAGTAGTGGGACTGCGCCCCAGACAGGACCGCGATCTCACGCTGCAGCAACAGAACCTGCTCGAAAACTTCGTCCAGCAAACCGCCTTGGTCATTGATCGCCAGCGACTGCGTGACGCCGACCAGATGGCCCGCCTGTTGACCGAATCCGAACGCCTGAGCAAGTCGCTATTGGATTCCGTTTCCCACGAGCTTCGCACGCCGCTTGCCGCCATCACCAGCGCCGCCGGTGGTCTGGCGGATATGGAGGAGAAGGACAATCCGCAGCTCCGAAAGGCCCTGACCGGCGAAATCCGTGAAGCCAGTGAACGGTTGAATCGGTTGGTAGGCAATCTACTCGACATGACCCGGCTCGAGTCGGGCCGGATGCAGGCCCGGATGGAATGGTGCGACGTGGCGGATTTGGTGGGCGTAGCCGCACGTCACCTGACCCGTCAAATGAAGGGGCATCACTTGGTCCTCGCGATTACCCCGCAGTTGCCGCTGGTCCGCATGGATTTCGTCTTGATGGAAGAAGCGCTCGTCAACCTGATGCTCAATGCCACCTTGCATACGCCGCCTGGATCGGAAATCCGCGTCGCGGCAAGTATCGCGAATCAAGAGTTGAGCATCACGGTTTCTGATAATGGTCCAGGAATACCCTCTGAAGTGTTACCCAAGCTCTTCAGCAAATTCTACCGTGCGCCCGGAGCTCCGGCGGGCGGTAGCGGCTTGGGACTGTCAATCGTCAAAGGCTTCGTCGAGGCCCAAGGAGGCACGGTGAAGGCATCCAACCGACCGTCCGGCGGTGCGATGTTCGAGATTCGACTTCCCGCGACGGAACCGCCCATGCTCCCACCGGAAACGGCATGACCGACGAACGCCAGAATCCCAAGCCCCTGGTCTTGGTAGTGGACGACGAACCGCAAATTCGTCGCCTGTTGACTTTTACCCTTGAGGGAGGCGGACTACGGGTACTGGCGGTTGAAAAAGGTCACGATGCGCTCATCCAAGCGGCCCAATACCGACCCGCGTTGATCCTGCTGGATTTGGGCCTTCCCGATATCAAGGGGCTCGACGTCCTAAAGCAATTGCGGGAATGGACGAACGTGCCGGTAATCGTATTGACCGCTATTGATACCGAGACGGACAAGGTAGCGGCCTTGGACGGAGGGGCGGACGACTATGTCACCAAGCCTTTCAACGCTGCGGAGCTGATGGCCCGCATCCGGGTGGCCCTCCGGCACAGCCAGAAAGACTCCGAACCTCCGGTCTTTCACAGCGGCTCGCTGGTGGTCGATCTCTCCAGCCGCCGAGTGACGCTAGGTGGGAAGGATGTCTCGCTGACGGCCACCGAATATTCGCTCCTGCGGTTCTTTGTCCGCCATGCCGGGAAGGTTCTTACCCACCGGCAAATCCTCCGGGAAGTATGGGGGCCGAATTCCGAAACCCAGACGCACTACCTGCGCGTCTATCTCGCCCGCCTGCGCGAGAAACTGGAATCCGACCCCGCCCAACCCGAGTTTTTCCTTACCGAACCGGGCGTCGGCTATCGCTTCGCCGAGAAGGCGAAGGGATGAGCCACTACTACGGCAGTCGGATACCCCGGTAAAACCGTGGTTCGGGGGAACTGTCGACCGACGTGGTGTAAATCTGGGTGGCGTTGGTCAAGGTCAGACTGGTCAATGGAGTCCACACAGGAGTCCCACTGAGCGAGGTGGCGTATTCCAATCGGTAGTTCCCCGTGGCCTCACCTCTGATGGTGAGTGACAAGGCCCCGCCATCACCCGCCGCGACCGAGAGCTTGGGGTCCAGCACGTTGACTTGAGCCGTCGAGCTGGGGGTACCACCCAACGAGTTACTCACGATCACTCGATAGGTCCCGGCATCGGTTGTGACGACGTCCGGCAAATTGAAGGTAGAATTGGTCTGGCCAGAAAGATCGTTGGTGCCCTTTTGCCATTGGTATGAGAAGGGACCTTGGCCGGTGGCCGTGACGGAGAGCTGATAGGCATCGTGGATCAAAAGATCTTTGCCCAGTGGTTGCTCCGTGATGGTGGGAGTATAGCCCAAGACGTGAGGGGACAGGATGAAGCCATGGCGTTGTCCCAGATAAAGGCCATCACCGGCTATCTGCCCCAGGTTATTGATGGCATTGGCCTTGGTCAGGACCCAATCCGTATCTGGAGGCAGGACTGAATTCAAATCGATCATCGTCCCATTCTCCCACAGGAACGCACGGGAAGAACCGTTGGTCGTGGTCGAAGTTCCAACAATCCGGTCGTAGTCGTTGATATCAAAAGCGGTACTGTTAGTGCCACCCAGTGTCCCCAGATCTTCCAAGCCGTGACCCCGGAAGAGGAACGCATGCTTGATTGGACCGGGAGCTCCGGGACTCATGTCTCCCACCACGTTGCCCTGGGCGTTGATTCCGTAGGCATCACTGAGACGGTCGGAAGCGCTAAAATTACGGACAAACGCGTCTCCTGAAGGGCGGGAATCGAGGTAAATCGCGACATTGTTGGAAATGATGCAGGCCCGCGCTGGATGAGTTTCGACATGGTCCGGCAACTCGAGAGACATAGCGCCCTCCCCGACCGATCCCGCCATCACTCCGGAATCATTGATGGCCCTCACCACCTGGAAGTTCCATCCGAGGTTTGTATAGCTCCCGTCGGCCATCGGCGCGAGCACCAACGCTTCGGCAATGTATCCATCGAAGAGATTTTTCTGGTGAAAATAGGAAACGGGATGTTGGTCATGGTTGTTGAGCGCGATTCCACCTACGGATTCATATGCTCCCAACGGCGCAGAAACGGAATTGCTTCCCTCGACGTGGCCGGTCGATGGAAAATAGAGGTACGAAAGGGAATTCTCGAATAGACCGGTCCGTATACCGGCAATATGCTCCGCGTTGTTGATTTTCAAGGAGAACGCCGAGTACAACCAGGTTTTATCCTGTGGCAGGATCTCGACGCTTCCGTTGTGATAATAGGCGGCGGGTAGCAACGTTCCGGAAAGCACTCCCACGGCGCTGCCGTTGTCGTTGATATCCATGGCCGATCCCGCACCAAAATCGACGATGGTATAACCCGTCGGGGCGGGTGGTGTCAGCAGGAACGCATGGGTTGAACCTTGATAGAGCCCTTCGCCCACTATTTGGCCGTTATTGTTGATGCCGTTGGCCTTGGTGAGAACCCATCCGGAGTCCGGCGGAAGAAACGTGTTGAGATCGGTGGCCACCCCATGGACCCACAGGAACGGCTTGGTGGAGCCATCGGCCGCCTTGGCATTACCCACAATCTGGTCGGCGTCGTTGAGATCGGTGGCGGAACTGGCGTAGCCAAAGGTCTCCAGTTGTTCCAGTCCATTGCCACGGTAGATAAAGCCGTAGTTGGTACCTCCAGGGACGGTTGCGGTCATTTCACCCACCACGTGACCCCGGGAGTTGATCGCGAATGCGTCGCTCAAGTGATCGGGGGTTCC
>DATJII010000052.1:0-24981 GCA_035493435.1 Candidatus Limnocylindria bacterium
GCCCAGCACTTAGGAGTCAGCACACCAATCCCGCCCGGCAAACTTCCGCACCCGGCCAATGCGTTTTTCCCAATAGTAATTGGGAATTCCAAGCTTCTGCCGCCGAACGCATACCTGGGACAAATGCCGTCCCAATTGCTCCGCAATCTCACCATCCGGAGCCGTTCCCAGAAGCAAATCCTCCTCGGGGCGCCACGGACCGAGGCCGGACCATTTCACCGGTATCCCCAACCGTTGGCGGCGCTTGGAGACGGATCGCAGGGACAACCCCAGTTGGCGGGCCAATATCTTATCCGGCATCGTACCCAGCAAGGAATCCTCCTCCGGCTTCCAAAGGTGCAACACCCCGTCGAACTTCGGAATTTTCAGTTTGATACGCCGCGCCTCCACCGCCTTCCAGGTACGGCCAATCCGGCGCGCAATATCTTTATCCCCTGCGGTTCCCAGCAACCGTTCTTCCTCGGTCGTAAACGGTCGAACCTTCGAGTCGGGCTTGGTGATCCCCAATTGGAGACGGCGGGTTTTGACTGCGGACAACGTTCGCTCCGTGAGTTCTGCGACCTCCGCGTCGCTCTTTTTTCCCAGCCACCGATCCTCTTCGGGCTTCCAATGCATTCCGGAATTGCTGATCGCCGGTCGGCCCAGGGTTAGTCGGCGATAACGTACCGAGCCGGGTTCCCGGCCTAATTTCCTGGCGATTTCCTGGTCTGACGCTGTTCCTATGAGGCGATCTTCCCGTGCCGTAAAATATCGGGGGGGCCCTCCGGAGCTCGGCAAACCGAGAGTATGTCGCCGCCCCCTGACGCTGGCCACCGTCCGCCCCAAACGCCGCGCCACCACCCGATCCTTCATCGTTCCCAGCAGTCGTTCTTCGGCTGCCGTCCATGGTCGGTTCGGAAGGTGATCCTTGGGCGGTATACCTAGCTTCTGGCGTCGCGTCGCGACTCCACCCACACCGCGTCCCAAGCGGGCCGCAATATCGGCATCTGGGGCCGTACCCAACAACTTCTCCTCCGCGGCGGTCCAATCCCGATTCTTGGCGCCTAGTTTGGCAATTCCCAAGATGCATCGGTGAAGCTGTACTGCGGTCTCCGAGCGTTTCACCCGCCGGGCGACCTCCACATCGGAAAGTACCCCCAGGAGTTTTTCCTCACTGCGTTTCCAAGGCCGCCCCTTCCACGGGCGCAAGGCCGGAATATGGAGTTCCAACCGCTGACGCCTGACATCCTCATAGGGCCGGGCCAACCGGCGCGAAAGCTCGGCGTCCGTAAATTTACCCAACAGCTTTATCTCCCGCATCGACCACCGCCGCGGCCCTGTTTCCATCCGGACCCGGACCGATTCCCGCATCGCGACAACCTCCTTGATGCTCCGCCGTGTCCTCTTGGCGAGGACCGAATCCGGCGTCCGGCCCAACTGGCGCATCTCCGCGCGCGTCCAAGGAGCGCCCCGGCGGCTGTGGGTTCGTTTCCATTTTTGGGGTGGCATGTCGCTCCGGCCATAATATATTCATCAAAGTAACTTGTCACCGGCAATTTGCCGCCGGAAAGGCTCCCAGGACCGGGGCCACTCTTCGCCTCGCCATTTTAGATGGCCACGCCTTACCCACCAACAGGCGTATCAACTGCGCGTTTCGGACTAGGTCGCAGCAAAATCCTGCCACAACCTCTGGCTGGGCCACCTGTCAATGGGGGCGCGTCGGCCTGCTGAATATCCAGCGGGAAATGAACGGGCGCACCATTATAATTAATAACAGCAACCGGTCCCGGCCTGTATTTTGCCAGTCGCCCAAGACAGCAACAGGGTGAAATAAGGAAACCGCGACAGGTCCTGCAGAACTAAGCAAGGTGCTCGAGTAACCGGTGGCAGCGAGGCCGAAGCGAACCGGACCTCCATTGTCCACGTGACGCTCGCCCTACCGGTCGATTGCCGTTTTGCAGTACGAATATCGGACGGGGGCCGGCCGGCCTCGATCCAAATTCCAATTTGAGAAGAGCAACGCACGTGGCTTGGGACGTTTTACCCTTACGCAACTCTTCCTTTCCTTGAAACCCGGGGCGCAACACAATCGGGCCGTGAACAGTTTGTTGTCCGAGAAGAATATTCCATCCCGCGATCGGCTCATTTTTGCCTTGGATGTCCCGACGCTGGAAGAAGGGAAACAGTGGGTCGACCGCTTGGGGGATTCGGTCCAGTTTTACAAGCTGGGTCTCCAGTTTTTCATGGCCGGGAATTACTACGAGTTCATTAACTACCTGAACCAGAAGGGCAAAAAGGTTTTTGCGGACCTGAAATTCTTCGACGTGCCCGAAACTGTCAGACTCGCCGTCCAACAGCTTAAGGACCGGGGGGTTACCTTTGCCACGGTCCATGGCAACGACGCCATGCTCCAAGCCGCCGCAGAAGCGAAAAACAACATGAAGATCCTGGCGGTCACGGTGTTGACCAGCCTGGATCAAGGGGATCTGAACGACCTTGGATTCCAGTGCAATATCGAGGAGTTGGTCCTCTCACGCGCCCGGCGCGCCCTCAAGGTAGGTTGCGATGGCGTCATTTCATCGGGCCTCGAAGCTTCCCGCCTGCGTGGCGATCTTGGTCCCAATCTCCTGATTGTCAGCCCTGGCATCCGCCCGGTGGTCAATCAACTGGTCGATGACCAGAAGCGCACAGTCGACGTGGAA
Source organism: Candidatus Limnocylindria bacterium (assembly GCA_035493435.1). Classification (GTDB taxonomy): domain Bacteria; phylum Verrucomicrobiota; class Verrucomicrobiia; order Limisphaerales; family UBA9464; genus DATJII01. The sequence continues at coordinate 2,682 of DATJII010000052.1, forward strand.
GACGCCTTCATCAATGGCGCCGACTACATCGTCGTCGGCCGCCCCATCCGCAAAGCCGCCGATCCCCGTGCCCAAGCCGAAGCAATGCAAGAGCGCATCGCCAAGCTGTTCGCCAAGTAGCCTGCACGGTCGCGCCCGCGATCCACCGGGCGAGTGCTCAAAGTGCTACATCACAGATTTATCGTCATACCGTCATATCGTCATGCCTTACCCATCCGGATATGAAGATATGAACGTTATGAACGTTCATCCCCCTATGTAGCACGATGGGGGTGGGCCGACACCAAAGGAGCGTCGATTTTGCAGCCAATCACGCACCCACACGCAAAATCATGAAGCGTTTGGCCTGCCCCGCTCAGTCGAGAAACTTGCCTGGATTCAGTATCCCGCGCGGATCCAGCGTGTTCTTGATCGTGCGGTGAAGCTGTTGCGCTTCGGCGGACACAGCGATGGGCCACCAACGCTTCTTGGCCAGGCCAATGCCGTGTTCGCCGGTGATGCTGCCGCCCAGAGCGATAATCCCTTGAAAGAGCGCATCGAGTCCCTCCTCGCCCCTTTGCACTTGGGAAGGGTCCTTGTCATCAAGCATCAGGTTCACGTGGATATTGCCGTCGCCCGCGTGGCCAAAGCAGGCCACCGCGATACCGTGCTTCTTTTGAATTTTTGCGCCCAAATCGAACAACTGCTTCAGTTTCCCGCGTGGGACCACCACGTCTTCGTTGAGCTTCTTGAGGCCGGTGTCGCGCAACGCGTAGCTGAATTCCCGTCGGAGCTTCCAAAATTTCTCGCAGCCGTCCGGCCCCAGGCCCTTTTGCACGAAGATGGGACTCAACCCTTTCAAGACCTTTGCCAAAGCCCGGAGTTCCTGTTTCACACTGCCTTCCTGGCCATCGAGCTCGACAATCAAAAGGGCCTGGCATTTGGCCAGCCATTTGGCACCGGTCCGTTTGTGGGCTGCCGCCAGCGTAAAGCCATCCGCGAGTTCCAATGCGCTCGGCAGGAAGCCAGCTTCAAAAATGGCTTCCAAGGCCCGCACCCCGGTCGCCATACCCGTAAAGCCGACGGCGTAGCAGGCGCGATAGGGGGGAAGCGGTATTAGCTTGAGAGTAGCCTCGGTCACCACGCCCAACATGCCTTCGCTGCCGACAAACAGCCGGTGCAAATCGAATCCGGTTTTGTTCTTGTGAGTACGCGCGCCCAGGCGGGTCACGGTGCCATCGGCCAAGACCACTTCGAGTCCTAATACGTAATCCCGAGTCACTCCGTACTTGAGGCATCGCGGGCCCCCGGCGTTGGTGGCGACGTTCCCGCCGATTGAACAGTCAGCTCGGCTCGCAGGGTCCGGTGGGTAATAGAGCCCCTTTTTTTCGACCGCTGACTGCAATTGAGCCGTGATTACCCCGGGTTGCACGACAGCAACGAAGTCGGTTTTCGATATGTCGAGGATCCGATTCATCCCGCTAACCGACAAGGCAATGCCGCCCTGGACGGGGACGCATCCGCCGACGTACCCGTAGCCCGCGCCGCGCGGCGTGACGGGAATACGATGTTCGTGGGCAAACTCCAGAATCGTGGCCACAGCGGCAGTCGACTGGGGGAGTGCCGCAGCCTCAGGACGGTGAGCGGCAAACCATTTGTCACCGCTGAAAGCCACCAACCGCTCTTCGTCAAAGGCCAGTTCCCCGGGAGCCAGCTTCCGGGCCAGCTGCTGTAACAACAACTTGCGATCCATCAAGCCCCAAGTCTAACGGCACCCCAGGTTCGATCCGAGCGAGAATTCGTTGGCCAAGGGTTTACCATTTCGTCACTCACCCTGGCATCGAGGGATGCCGATGGTCCCCCGAATGAATGCACTCCATCCTTCTCCCCAGCATCGGGCGGAAGAGCTCGATCGGATTTCGTGGACCAGTCTCATCGGCCACCAGGAGTGCGTGCCGTCCTCCATGCCGGTGGCCGAGGTGAATCGCCGGTTTGAAACGACCGGCAAGGCGTTCCTGGGAATCGTGGAGAACGGAGTCTTGGTGGCCTTGGCGTCCCGCACCCGGCTGGGCCAGTTGCTGGGATCGCAATACGGCTATTCTCTCTATAGCCGAAAGCCCATTTTGGCAGTGGCTGCGGGGTCCCCGTTCTTCATCAAATTGGAAACGCCCTTGCTCACCGTACTGAAGCAGGCCATGGACCGAAATGAAGCGACGTTCTATGACGACGTGCCCTTGGTCGACGGCGAGCGCCGTTACTTGGGCATGGTTCTCGTGCCTTCACTGGTTCACCTTCAGAACCGGCTCCTGACGGAAAAAATCGCGCTTCTGGAGAAAAGCCAAGACGAACTGGCGCAACGCAACGTCGCCCTGGTTGAACTAACCGATAGACTGAATCAATCGAATGACGATCTAGGGCGCGCTCGTGACGCCGCGCTTTCGGCGGCCAAGGCGAAGTCCACCTTTTTGGCCAATGTCAGCCATGAGATTCGCACTCCCATGAATGGAGTGATCGGATTTCTCAACCTCCTCGTAGAGACGCCGCTGACTACCGAACAACACGAATACGCCCAAACCGCCCGCGACAGCGCCGAATCCCTTCTGGATCTCATCAATGAGCTGCTCGACCTCTCCAAAATAGAAGCGGGTCGGCTCGATCTTGAGGAACATCCCTGCGACCTCCATCGGCTGCTGCGGGATCTCGTCAAGGCCCATGCGGTACGAGCCGCCCAGCAAGGAATCGAGCTCGCTCTGGACATGAAATTGTTCCCCCCCGGAAGTGTCCGGCTGGATCCCAATCGTTTCCGGCAGGTCCTGACCAACCTCGTCGGAAACGCCATCAAGTTCACTCCACGAGGATCCGTGAAGATACACCTCGCCCTGCTGGCGCAGGCGGACGGGCAATCGATCATCCATATCGAAGTCAGCGACACCGGGATTGGCATTTCCCCGGAAGTAGTCACCCGCCTGTTCGTTCCGTTCAGCCAGGCAGACGTCTCGACGACTCGTCGCTTTGGCGGTACTGGCCTCGGGCTGGCCATTTCCAAACAACTGGTGGAACTGATGGGTGGGACGATTGGCGTCCGATCGGAATTGAAGTGTGGATCGGTGTTTTCGGTCACGCTTCCTTACCATCCAGAACAGGTTCCCCTGCCATCCCCGGCCTCCAGTTTGCTGGGCACAATTGCCGGTCTCCGTTTTCGTCATGAAATACTGGTGGCGGAGGATAATGCGATTAATCGCCTGCTCGCCGAGCGCTTGCTCCGGGGCATCGGCTGCCAAGTGGACTCGGTCGTGAATGGTGAGGAAGCGGTTTCAGCGTTGAAGACCAAGTCGTACGACGTGGTTTTCATGGACTGCCAGATGCCGGTGATGGACGGCTATGAAGCGGCGCAAAAGGTGAGAGAATGGGAAGCGGAACAGGGCGCCACCCGGCGGACTCCCATTTATGCCCTTACTGCCAGTGCCATGCCCGAGGAACGCGACCAGTGCGTGGCGTCGGGCATGGATGGGTGCCTGGCGAAACCCATCAAACGTGAATTGATAGAATCGGTCCTCCACCGGGTCACCCGGCTTTCCGCAACGGACACCTCAGTCGAGTGTGCCGTTTCCGACTAGGGAAGCCGCCCATTCCAACGGAAGCTTCCCCTGGCGCCAGCGGCCGATCACCGCCCCTTCCGGATGGCCAGCTCGAACTGCGAAACCATGGTTTCCCCGGGAGCTAATATAATCAAATCCATGGCCCGGCGGCTGAAACTGTTCGGCAGGGCTGTCCATGGCTCGATGCAGTAAAAGGGTTCTGTCGTGTTGCGCGACCAGATGGCGCACGAGGTATAGCGTGGCGCCCCTTCCCAGGAAAACACGACCTCGACTCCCGCGGCGCGATCCACCAACGCAAACTCCTTCCGGGCCAATTGGCCGAGAAGCAGCGTGCCACTGACATCTTCGCTCACGGGCCAATCCTGGGCCGCAAAGTCCGCTCTTTCAAAGCGGGTCGCTTCGTCCAAGGGCGTCAGGCGCACGCTCTTCGGACAACGGACGACACAGTCCTCGCGGCGGGAATGAGGCCCGAGAGGCACGCGGAAATAGGGATGAAAACCCGCTGAAAGCGGCATGGGCCGGGACGACAGGTTGGAGACCCGCTGCTCCCACACCAACGCGCCCGCGGACAGTCGATAGGTAAGATCGTACTGGAATTCCCAGGGGTAAACCGCCCGGGTATCGGTGTCCGACGCCAACGACAGAGTTGCGCTGCCGGAGTCTGAAGACGCGACCCGCCACGGTTTGCGCCGGGCAAAGCCATGCTGGGGGAGCGGATATCGTTGCCCTTCCCACTCATAGGTGTGCTGCGCTCCCGGTATATGATTATAGCTCACCAGGGGGAACAACAGGGGCATGCCCGCCCACATTTCCCTCGGATACCGCGCCACCACCGCCTCGTCATGGTGTATCGCGTCGATCATTCCCACGCCCGCGACCGGCGCGGCATACTCGGTGAGCCATCCGCCCAGGGCCGGCAGGATGACCGCGCGTGCCCCGGAAGCGTCCCGTAATTCAATTCGCTCGCTCACAAAAAGCCGTCCCTATTACTGGCCGCAGCATTGCTTATACTTCTTGCCGCTGCCACAGGGACAGGGATCGTTGCGCCCCACCCTGGGAGTTGCCCGGACCGGCTGGGCCTTGGCAATTTCCTGGTTGGCTTCCGACACGATCTCCGATCCCGCTTCCGGCAACAGTCCCTGCGTGGGATTGGAAAACGCCTCGGTATTCTCGTGCACCGTGGTGCGCGGCAGGTTCTGGATGAACTGCTGGAAAGCCATCAGGCTGGAGGTCGTGAGAAAGATATTGTGACAGATCTCGCTCTTGATATTGACCATCAACTCATCGAACAACTTGAACGCCTCGGCCTTGTACTCGATCAGCGGATCGCGCTGCCCATAGCTGCGCAGATTGATGGAGTACCGGAGCGAATCCATGCCATATAAGTGCTCCTGCCAGAGACGGTCGATGGCGGTCAGAATCGTGTGCCGCTCCATGGTGGCCAGTGCCTCGGGCTTTTCAAAGCTGGCCTTCAGGTCGTAGGCGTTTCGGACGGCCTTGCTGATGAACTGGAAGGTGGCGAATTGCGCCTCGTTCAACCCGTCGAACATGGAGCCGGTCACGGGTAGCACCGTGCCGGATTTGGCGGCTTTGCTGATTTCTTCCTCCGGCATGCCAACCGGGAAATTCAGGTTCACCCAATCCGCCAAGCCACGCACATTCCACTCCCTGGAATCCATGTCCCGACTGGTGAATTGTTCGACCTTCTGGAGGACGACTTCCTCCATGATGTCCATCAACTGGTCGCGGATATCCGAGGACCGCAGCACGTCATTGCGGAAGCCATAGATGACTTCGCGCTGCTTGTTCATGACGTCGTCGTACTCGAGGGTGCGCTTACGCTGCTGGAAATGGTGTTGCTCGACCTTCTTTTGCGCCGTCTCGATCGAACGGTTCAGCAAGGGATGCTCCAACTCCTGATTTTCTTCCAGGCCCATGCGTTCCATGACCTTCACGATGCGCTCCGATCCGAATAGACGCATCAGGTCGTCCTCGAGCGAGATGAAAAAGTGGGAGGAGCCAGGATCGCCTTGGCGCGAACAACGGCCACGCAACTGACGATCAATGCGCCGGGATTCATGGCGTTCCGTGCCGAGCACGTGCAAGCCACCCGCCACCTTGGTGGTGGGAACCAAGTTGAAAGCCCCGACCAGCGGATCGTCGGAATCGATTTCCTTGATTTTACCCGTGGAGCGCTGCGTTAGTCGATAGCGATGCATCCCACTTTTCTCGGGATGTTTTTGACACTCGACATCCCAAACCACGTCCGGGGTCAATTTGATGTCAGTGCCGCGGCCGGCCATGTTGGTGGCAATTGTAACCGTGCCCGCCATGCCTGCCCGGGAAACGATTTCCGCTTCCTGCTGGTGAGCCTTCGCATTCAAGACGGAATGGGCTATGCCCTCGCGTTTTAACATGCGGCCCAGCATTTCACTGGTTTCCACCGAGATGGTACCGACGAGAACCGGGCGTCCCGCCGTGTGGACGAGTTTGATCTCGTTCAACACCGCGGTGAACTTCTCACGCCGGGTCTTGTAGACCGAATCGTTCCGGTCACGCCGGATATTGGGCCGATTGGTCGGGATCGTCAGCACGCCGAGCTTATAAATATCCCAGAATTCCTGGGCCTCCGTCTCAGCGGTGCCAGTCATGCCGGCCAGCTTCGCATAAAGTCGGAAATAGTTCTGGATCGTGATCGTCGCCAGCGTCTGCGTTTCACGCTCAATCTCCACGTCTTCCTTGGCCTCGACGGCTTGATGCAAACCATCGCTCCAGCGCCGGCCGCTCATCAAACGTCCGGTATGCTCGTCAACGATGATGACCTTGTTGTCCTGGACCACGTATTGGACATCTTTTTCGTAGAGGCAATACGCCTTCAGCAACTGGGAAACCGCATGGATCGTGCTGGCCTTGGCCTCGAAATCCGCCTGGATCTGGGTTTTGGCTTCCATCCGCTTGCGGGGATCCGATTCCGGACCGGTATCAATCTGGTGATAGATCGTCGGCAGGTCGGGCAACACGAAAGCATCGGGGTTGCTGGGAGAAATGAATTCGCGGCCTTTCTCAGTCAAATCAGCATCGTGGGACTTTTCCTCAATGGCGAAGAACAGCTCTTCCTTTTGGGCAAACAAGGTCTTCTTGGACTGATCGGTCATCAGTTCTGCCTCGGCCTTTTGCACCAATTGGAGATTCCGCGGGTCTTCGAAAAGGCGTAGCAACCCTTCCGTCTTGGGTTGTCCCAAGCGGACCTTATACAAAAGCAGTCCCGCTTCGCGGGCCAAGTCCCCAGGATTAACGGGATTGGAACCGTCGTCAGGACGCAGTTTCTTGAGAACCTCCTCTGCTTCCCGGAGATAGCGATTGCAAAGCTCGCGCTGGGCGACCTGCAGGCGCTCGACCACCGGCTTCATTTCCCGGTACTTTTCCTCGACGGAAATGACTGCGGGACCGCTGATGATCAAAGGGGTCCGGGCCTCGTCGATCAGGATGGAATCCACTTCGTCCACGATGGCGAAGTAGTGCCCCCGCTGAACCTGTTCTTCAAAGCGATGCGCCATGCCATTATCGCGCAGGTAGTCGAACCCAAACTCGGCGTTCGTTCCGTACGTGATATCGCACCCATACATCTGCCGCCGCACTGCGGGCGACTGGTCATGGAGAATACAGCCTACCGTTAGGCCGAGGAATCGGTAGAGGTGTCCCATCCATTCGGAGTCACGGGCGGCGAGGTAGTCATTCACCGTCACCACATGGACGCCACGCCCGGTCAAGGCGTTAAGATACACTGGCAGGGTCCCAACCAGGGTCTTGCCTTCACCGGTGGCCATTTCGGCGATCTTACCCCGGTGCAGCCCCATGCCGCCGATCAACTGAACGTCGAAAGGGATCATCTCCCAGGTCAATTCATGCCCCCGAACGGAGATCTTGGAGCCAAACATACGCCGACAGCCGTTCTTTACCACGGCGTAGGCCTCCGGCATGATTTCTTCGAGAGTCGCCTTCAGTTCGGCGTCATCCTTGATTTCGCTGAGCCGGGCCTTCCACTCCGCCGTCTTTTGGCGGAGCACCTCCTCGGGCTCCGATTGGAGCTTCTGCTCAATCTCATTGATGCGCGCGACCGCAGGCATCAACCGCTTGACTTCGCGGTCGTTCCTGGAACCAAAAATTTTACGAATGAGCAGACCAATCATGTGTGTGCCAAAACGAAGGGCGGCGGGGAAGCTAGGTTAGCACGGCAATACCGTCAAAGGCTTTACCACCGTTCTTAAAGCCGAAGAACAATAAGGACCTGCAGTAGGAAAAGAAAGACTGCTGCCAGCCAAAAAAGGGTTTCACGCATCCCCAACCGCCGAAGGCGACCCGGGGACAAGGAAAACTGGAATTCAGCCGCTCCACAACGAAAGCGCTCACCGTTCTTGAGGCGGTAAGCCACCACAGGCTGCTCGTTCACCAACACGAGAGCTTCACCCAAGGGCACGATTTCCACCATTCCCTGGGACATCAAACGCAGTTCCGCGTGGCGAGAGAAAATCCCACTGACAGGGACGGAAAGTTCGCAAGAAGGGTCCCTGCCAATGACAAAGGGGAAACGTTCCATCAGAACCGTTCCCCCTTGGACCACAGTCAATTGAAATTGCACCAGCCAGTTCCTCAAATCACTGGCTGAGAACATCACTCAACCCGCGTCGCGAGACATACACGACATCTCCGGGATAAAGGGCTATATCGAGCTTGGGATTGTTCACGGCCTTCTTGCAATCGATAATGAGTTGGTTCCCATCAAGGCGGGTAACGGTAACCTTCTTTCGATTGGCATATTCCGTAAATCCGCCCGCTTTATTGATCGCCCGCATGACGGTGATATTTCCATCGTGCCCAAATTGCCCCGGCGCTTTGACTTCTCCACCTACAGAAACTGAACGCCCCAAGACATTTACAACAACGGTGATCTGCTTATAGATCTTCTCCTTGTCGATGTACAGAGCTGTCAGTTCCTTGGCGACATCGTAGGTCTTCTTGTTCGCGACTTCGATCTCGTAACCCTTATGAACGTTAATCTTGCCGGTTTCGGGAACCTGCAACTCGGTATTGCCAATGGTTACCGGTGCATCCGAGTATACAATGCTGATATGGTCCCCGACATAGATGGTGTCGGCATCGAGTTTTTTTCCAATGGGGGCGGCTCCCACCGAATTGGTCGGCGCGGAGGGCAAGTTTGAATCCGTTCCGCAACCGGAAAGCAGCATTCCAACCAACACAAACCCTGCGAGGACCCTGAAAGAGTTCCCAAAACGGCGTAGAAAGCGCATGGCGGCTAATTTGAAGGGATCTTTTTGACGGGCAATCAGTATTTTTTGCGAGTTTCAGCGGGCGCCTTCTTGGCATCCGTACCATTACTCCCGGTCTTGCGGTCTTCCGCCGGCTTGCTGTCCTCGTTCTTCGAGTAGTAATCGTAATAGTACCCGGCGTAGTAGTAGTAGTAGCTGTCCTGGCTGATGTTGATGTTGTTAAGCACCACACCCAACAGGTTGCCACCTACCTTCTCGATCATCTGCTTCGCACGCAACGTCATCTGCTGCGGATACTTGCGATACTGGACGACCAATACCGCCATGTCGACTTCGCTCGCCAGCACCGAGGCGTCACTAACGCCCATGATGGGAGGCGAATCGAACAACACGAAATCGTACCGGCTCTTGGCTTCGGCGATGAACTCCTTCATCGCGGCGGAGTTCAAGATGCCCATGGAACTGCTGGGCAGCTTGCCGCTGGGCAGGAAGTCCAATCCAGGCTGTGAAGAAACTTGGACCACTTCCTCCAGCTTGTTCTGACGCAACAGGAAGTTTGTGAGGCCCAAGGTATTGGGCACGTTCAAAATCTTGTGCAGGCTTGGACGACGCAAGTCGGAGTCCACCAGCAACACGCGATTGCCCTGCTGGGCGAAAATACAGGCGAGATTGAAAATCGTGGTCGATTTTCCTTCGCCCGCACCGCCTGAAATTACGGTTAGCGTGCGGAGATCGTTTTGCTTTCGAGAGAAAAGAATGTTGGTACGAAGCACTCGGTAGGCCTCGGCATGGGGGCTGTCTGGCCCTTCTTTCATGAGGGAACCGACATTCTGAGGAATCACACCCAAAACCGGCGAAGCCAAGGCTTGCTCGACGTCATCGATGGTCTTGACGCTGGTGTCGAGGTATTCGATGAAGAATGCCAACCCCACCCCCAAGATAAGACCTGCCATCACACCCAGGGTGATATTCAACGCCTTACGCGGCTTGACTGGCTTGGTGCTCTCGATCGCATGATCAATGACCTCAACGCTCGATTTCTTGGAGATCGTCATGTCGATGTCTTCCTGCGCAATGCGGGCATTGATGGCATCGCGGATGCGCTTGAGATTCTCAAGGTCCCGCTTGGCATTCATGTAGGGACGATAACGTGCGGTGTCCGTGGCATCTTTCTTAATTGCCGCGTCCAAACTGCTCTGAAGCTCGTCGGCCGCTCTCACTTGCGAGGCCAACTGGGTTTTGAGCGCGGACAAGATACCATTTACTTGAAGGTCCAGCTGACTCTCAACCTCGGCCAACTTGGCATCCACTTCCTTGACCTCCTGGGATCCTTTTCCCCACTTGATATCCAATGCCTTCTTGATCTGGCGGGTTTCATTGACTTGGCCAATCAGTTTATTGAGTTCGGGAGTAGGATTGATGACCGAAAGAGCATTCCGAAGGTCATCACCATTCGCGGGCAAAGCCTCCAGCTTCTCCACCATGAGTTTGTTCTGAGCAATTCTCGAATGGAGATCGATGACACCCGAAAGAATGCGACTCTGCTCCTGAGAACCCAAACCGATTCCGCCACCTTGGGAGGAAACTCCGTCCGCCACCGCGTCGGGAATCTGGAATTCAATACGGATACGATCCAGTTCCTTTTGGGCCTCAGCAACCTTGGCTTCCCACTGGGTCAGCTTGTTAGTCAGCGAATTCAACCCGCTCTTCGTCCGGTCATTCCGGAGGTCTTCGCGATAGCTCTGATAAACCTTGGCTACTTCAGTCGCAATGGCGGCCGCTTTGACTGACTCCTGATTGAAGGCCGTGACCTCAATGATTTCCGTATTGCGGAACTGCTTGATGTCCAGTTGATCGGACAGAAGATCGTAACAATCCGTCGCTGAAATCGGCGAGGTCTCCTTGAGCTGCCTTTGAAAGAGGTCGGCAAGATTCAGATTTTTGATGACTTCATCCAGAATCTTCCGCGACTTTAAGACCTCGAACTCCGTCTGCAGATAGTACGGATCGTAGGTGGCGGGCCCAACGTTGGCGCTCATCATCAAGGCGATATCAGGCGTGTCCTTGGCCACTCGCATGCGCGCCGTACTGGAGTAGGCTACAGGCAGCATGTAGGTGACCGCCACTGTCGTGATGACGACAAGGAGGAATACCAGAATAATGATTGCCTTCCGGATGCGGATGACCCGCCAATAATCCAGAAAGTGCAGCTTGTTATCGGTCGCCTGTGGCGCGCCAGTCTTCGCTACGTCCATGGAAAAAAAAAGAGGCTAGAATGGTAGTTCCAGCCTCCTAGGATGGGAACTAAAGTTTTTCAGTAGGTGAAGATCGCACCAACCTTGACTACGCTGCGGTCGAAGTCACGACCGAAGTAGGCCGGGGTAGCATTCACTTCCTTGCTGCTGGTCAAGACGTCGAAATTGTATGCCGCAAACCCGGTGATGTTCGGAGTAAAGCGGTAACGAAATTCCACATTGATGTAGGCGTAGTCTTCGTTCTTGCCGTTAAGCGATCCACCGCCGATTAATTCACCCCACTGATAACCACCACCTGCGATCAGTTTGGCATCAGGTGTAAAGGAATAGGTATTTGACAGGAACACCGTGGTAAGCTGTTTGCCTCGAGACGGATCGGTTCCGCCGACAGCGACATCGCTGGCAGCCCAGTCGCGGCGCACGCCGATGGTGACGGAGCTATCAGTCAAATAATCCCACGTGGCGTTAGCGTCGACATACGGCAGGATTCCGTCACGATCCACGATGTTGTCGTGATTCTCGTAGGAAAGAGCGCCGATACCAGCACGGAGAGAGGTTCGAAACGTGGGCAACCAATCGTTATCGATGCCCGCGAATACCTTTTGCTCAGACAAATCACTATACTGCGCGTGAGCTTTGCCAAAAGCGGTCACACCATCGTATCGGACAATGCGGTACTGATACGCCAGCAAAACACTAGCAGTCTCGCTCCAGCGATAGCGCGCATCGATTCCCGGAAGATGCTCCATCCGGTCCAATACGTCCCGCAAGTTGACGTCTTGAAAATGAACCAGAGTATTCTGGTACGTAACGTCTACCACCCAAAGCGGCGCCACCTGAATGCCAACCCCAAGGTTGGCTACGTTGTAAAGGTTATCCCCTGTGGTACGATAAGCCGCACCACCGGGTGCATTCTGACCAGGATCTTGGGAATAGCTGAACTCATCAGACAAAGCCAAGTTAACCGTGTCGTTAAACTTGTGCTTTAGATTTGCCGTAGCGAAATGCTGGTGGCTTACGTGGGATTCGCGTTCATCGTAATAGCGCAGGTTGTAGCGGTAAGACACTCCCACGGTGGTACTTCCATCTCCAATTGGAGTCGAAACACTAAAACCCGGGGAGAACTCAAAGCCGAAACTTCCTTTTCGCGCCGTCTGACTGAATCCGTTGGTACCTATTATAATACCACTACGACCATACGCGTTGTTGTCGTAGAACGCATCCACCGTAGCGGATAGCTTCCAAGGACTTATTCCACCCTCAGCGGCGTGCACCACCGCGGGGATGGCGACAGATGCAGCACCAAGAGTCAGGAGGCTCACAGCAGGGATCACTCTTTTCATAAAGAAATTTTCAAATACGCCTTAGTCCCAAAGACTTCTCACGTCGGTTGGCCGTGGGAGGTTTTATTAGGAGACCCATTTTCTGTCAACACAAGAAATGGATTGTTTTCAAAATTCGACCTTCACAGTCTCTGTCTCTGTCTTTATTCGCAACTGTTTCTTCGAAAGATCTTTGCGAAATTTCTTGAGGGTGAATTCGAACGGAAAAGCGGGGCTCGAACCGCCTCTGGGACCACCGGATGGAAGGGTCCCATCACGGCAACTCCATTTCAACTTCGGCGGAAGCCCGTTGGGCCGCGTGCAGTTTGGCGTAGAGTCCGCCCATCTCCAGTAATTGAAGGTGAGTCCCCCGTTCCACGATCTCGCCATGGCGCAATACCAAAATACAGTCAGCGTCCCGGACGGTGCTCAGCCGATGGGCGATGACAAAAGCGGTGCGGCCACTCATCAATCGCTGCAATGCTTCCTGGATCAGTCGCTCGGTGGCCGTGTCGACGCTGGCGGTAGCTTCGTCCAAAATCAAAATCGGCGCATCCTTTAACAAGGCGCGGGCAATGCTGATTCGCTGTTTTTCACCGACACTCAACCGGACTCCCCGCTCACCGACAGTGGTGTCGTATCCCTTGGTCAAGGCCGAAATGAACTCATGGCAGTTGGCGGCCTGGGCCGCCTTCATCAATTCCTCATCGGACGCATTGAGCCTTCCATAAAGGATGTTTTCGCGAACGGTTCCGTTGAACAAAAAGGGCTCCTGGCTGACCACGGAAATCTGGCGACGGAGCTTTTCGAGGGGGATTTTCCGGATATCCACGCCATCGAGGATAATCTGCCCTTCAGTCGCCTCATAAAACCTCGGCAGCAAGTTCACCAAGGTCGTCTTGCCCGCGCCGGTGGGCCCAACCAAGGCAATCGTCTCCCCGGGTCGGGCCTCGAAAGTGGCGTTTCGAAGAGCCCACCGGCCCGTTTCATAGGACAATCCCACCTGTTGAAATTGGACCCGGCCCGAAACTCGTTCACCCAGGAGTGGCCCGGCCTCAGTAACCGTTTGTTCCTGCTCGGCGTCGAGGATGTCGAACACTCGCTCCGCTGCCGCCCGGGCCGACTGCATCATCTGGTTCAAGCCGTGAAGCTGGCTCAGCGGCAGGTAGAACATGGCGAGATACAAAAGGAAACTGACCAATTGTCCCTTGGTCATTTCTCCATCCAACACCAGCCGTCCACCCACCCACAGCACGAGGACCGTGCCGGACGCGGCCACCAACGACATGGCAGGGTTATAATACGCCCACGCCTTCATCACCCGGAGCGTGGCGCCTCGCAACTGGCCTGCCTTTTCGCCAAAGCGCCCAGCTTCGTGTTGCTCGCGCCCGAACAGTTTGATTTGCCGCACCCCCTGCAAATTGTCCATAAGGAGCGCGTTCATGGCACTGCTGGCCTGGCTGCGAATGCGGTAACGCCGGTGGGCCGTCAGGGTATAGGTCAAGGAGCCCGCAACCAGGAACGGAATGGGGGCCGCCGCGACCCAGGCCAGGTGCGGATTGCCTATAAATAGAAAGGCCGCCACCCCCGCCAGGCCGAGGATGGCCACCACGCCCTGTTCCGTGCCGTCGATCAACAGGCGCTCCATGGCGTTGACGTCCTCAATGACCCGGGTCATTAGATCGCCGGTGCTCCGATGGTCGAACCAGGCGGCTGGCAATCGCTCGAGATGCGAATAGACCTCGCAACGGATGTCGTAGATGACATCCTGCTCGAAAACGTTGTTCAGCCGGATGCGCAGGCTGTTGAAGAGATCCCTCAGGACGAAAGCCCCCAGCAGCCCCAGGATCGCCGGGCCAAAGAGATCCCTTTGCCCGCGGTCAATAACGTCGTCAATAATGAGTTGGGTGAGCCGGGGATAAACCAGTGCCAGGGCCTGCGCCATGACGGCACAACCGATGGTCCCCAGGGCCATGAAAGGATAGGGTTTGATGTAGCGGGCGACCCGGCGCACGACCTCCCAGGTAGTGCGCGGTTTGACTGAAAAGGCTCCGTCGCTGTCTGCGTGAACGTGGGCTCGGTATTGCATCTTCAATCAGCCGCGCCCCTGCGGAAAAGCCTCGGGAAGCCACCCAAAAGCGACCGCCAACAAATGCCTGGCTCCGGTGGTGACGATCTCGCCATGCCCCACCACCACCCGCTCAAACTCCCACTCCAAAACTCGCCGGACGGACTCAGCGAACAGGGCGCGATCCTTGATGGTACTTTTGAACAGCCGGGTCACGGCCAGACAATTCAGGCAGCCGTTCAAGGTAGCCAGCACGGTGGTTCCAAAATCAAGTTTGCCGGTCAGATTGAAGACCAAATCCGCGACGATGAGGGTCCGGCTTGGGATATGCAGGAAAACCACCTCATTCACTTTGGGTATGCCCAGCAAAAGCACCTGATCGATCACCCCAGCCCATTCCTGATGCGGTTCGTCGGTCAGATCTCCGGTAATGTGGGTTCGGTCACCCGCGTGTTCTTCGCGCAATCCCGGTGCTCCCCACAACAGGGCCGTCCGGCATTTGGTTCGCCACGTTTCCAACCACAAGTCATGAAACCGATTGGGCGCGACAATATGACGCACTTCTCCCAAGGCAGCGAGTTCCTCGGCCAATTCCCTACTCCACTCGATCGGTGAATGCACCCATAGCGCACCGCCTGGAAGACTCACCACCGTCATTCGGTGGCCCAATTCCATGCCCGCCACCCGATGTGGACTGTGAGCCGTCCAAATTCCTTCGGCCAATGGTAGCAGGAGGCTCACCATCGCCTCCCCTGAAGCGAGAATGGAACATTCAGAAAAACCAAAAGGGATCGAGTCCGGAGCGGACTCCACTGGGTCGTCATTGCGGCGGCGAGCGTATCTCTTAAATCGCCTGGCAACAACTTTCAATGCGCTCCAACCATGCTACTTCGCCGACTTGACCTGCGTAATCCACGCCTGGTTTTCCAGGTACCAAAGCACCGTCTCGCGGATACCGGTCTCAAAGGTATGGGCCGGGCGCCAGCCGAGTTCGCGTTCGATCTTGGAGGCGTCGATTGCGTAGCGACGGTCGTGTCCGGGACGATCCTTTACATAAGCGATCAGCCTTCGTGATCCGCCGCCCAGCGAGGGGCGGAGCTCATCCACCAGATCGCAGATCAATTCCACGATCCGAATGTTGGCCCATTCGTTATGGCCGCCGATATTGTATGTCTCACCCAAGGCGCCCTTTTGGCATACGGTCCAGAGCGCGTCACAATGGTCATCCACGTACAGCCAATCACGCACGTTCAAACCGTCGCCGTAGACTGGTAAGGGCTTGCGAGCCAATATATTCTGGATAATGACAGGGATGAGCTTCTCGGGAAATTGATAGGGACCGTAGTTGTTGGAGCAATTGGTGATTACGGTGGGCAAACCGTACGTATGGTGGTAGGCCCGCACCAACATGTCGCTGGAGGCTTTGCTGGCGGAGTAAGGTGAATTGGGTGCGTAAGGAGTGGTTTCCGTAAAAAACCCGGTTGCCCCCAGGGAGCCATAAACCTCGTCGGTCGAAACATGGTGAAAACGGCGATCGGCAAAGGAACCACCCCAAACGGCCCGGCAGGCCTCCAAAAGATTGAAGGTACCCACGATATTGGTGTGGATAAAATCTCCCGGACCGGAGATGGAACGGTCCACGTGGGACTCCGCCGCCAGGTGCATGACGTGGGTGATACCATGCCGCCCTACCGTCTTCAGAACCGTCTCCCGGTCCCGCAGGTCGACCTTTTCGAAGGTGTATCGTGGATGATTCTCCACACGGCTCAGGTTGGCCAAATGCCCCGCATAGGTCAGGCAATCCAGATTTACCAGGCATTGGATCTCTGGCCGGTCGATCACGCGGGCAATAAGGTTGGATCCTATGAAGCCCGCACCACCCGTGATGAGCAAACGCATCGCCGTTAAGCACAGACCGAAGCGAAGTACGTTGGCAATCACTCTTTTTGATTTGCCGAATGCCTCGCCGACCGGTCCTCTCTTGGAAACGAACAATTTGCGGTTCGGCAAACGTCATGACACCAAAACGGCATTTCGCATCCGACAACTACTCGGGAATCGCACCTGAGGCCTGGGCATCGCTCTCCGAAGCCAACGACGGTCACGCACCCGCTTACGGCAACGATCCTTGGACCCAGCGTGCAGCGGACGCCATCCGGGAACTCTTCGAAACGCCCTGCGACGTTTTCTTTGTTTTCAATGGTACCTCCGCCAATTCGCTCGCCCTCGCGCATTCGACCCAAAGTTACCACAGCGTGCTTTGTCATGAAGTCGCCCACGTGGAGAAGGATGAATGTGGGGCGCCTGAATTCTTCGGCAATGGCTCCAAGCTACTCCTGCTCCCAGGTGACTTGGGTAAATTGACTCCGGCCGGCATCGAGGAGGCGGTTCTACGCCGAACGGATATCCACTATCCAAAACCCCGCGTCGTTACGGTAACCCAAGCCACCGAAGTGGGAACGATCTACACGCCTGCGGAGTTGCGCGCCATCGGTAGCATGGCCAAAAAACACGGGCTCCGGTTTCACATGGACGGCGCACGATTCGCCAACGCCGTGGCGGCCTTGGGGGTCGCGCCACGTGAGATTACCTGGCAGGCCGGTGTCGACGTCCTGTGCTTTGGTGGCACCAAGAACGGCATTCCAGTGGGTGAAGCCGTCGTGTTTTTCAATCGCGAACTGGCACGGGAATTCGACTACCGGGCGAAACAGGGCGGCCAATTGTGCTCCAAGATGCGTTTCATTTCGGCCCCCTGGCTGGGAATGCTCCGCGACAATGCCTGGCTACGACATGCCGACCACGCCAACCGGATGGCCACCCTGATGCACGATTCTTTGGTCAGCATTCCACACGTGAAAATCCTCTTTCCGCGCCAAGCCAACAGCGTTTTTGTCGATCTCCCGAAGCCGGTGATCAAGGCTCTGTGGGAAAAAGGCTGGATGTTCTACAATTTCATTGGTGATGGAGGCTGCCGCCTGATGTGCACTTGGGACACGGCGGAGGCCGACGTCCTGGCCTTCGCCCAGGACCTGGCCGCCGCCGCCAGCCAATACTCACCGAAATAATCGGACCGGCACTTCCCAAGCACTTCTCTGCTGGCTATCTCTACAGAACTCATGAGCGCCTACTCCACCCGGTACTATGAAGGCTTAAAGGAAGACTCCCTCGGATCAGCCCGGGCGGTGGTTCCCTTGATCGTCAGCTTGTTCGCTCCGAAGACGGTGGTGGACGTTGGATGCGGCTCCGGGACTTGGGCGAAGGTCTATGGTGAGAATCACTGCGAAGTACTGGGAATCGATGGGCAAATTGTTCAAACGGATCAATTGTTGATTCCCGCCGAGCGCTTCCTACGCCGCGATCTCGCCCAGCCCCTTTCGTTGGATCGGACCTTCGATTTGGTGAATTGCCTGGAAGTGGCGGAGCACCTGGATGCTTCCCGCGCGGACAGCTTCGTGGCGGATCTATGCCGGCTGGGAGACGTGATCGTTTTTTCCGCGGCTGTTCCCGGCCAAGGTGGCACCCATCACGTCAACGAACAATGGCCAAGCTATTGGTTGCCGAAATTCGCATCACACGGATTTGTGGCCCTCGACTGCTTACGGCACCAAATCTGGGGTGACCCACAAGTCGCCTGGTGGTACGTGCAGAACGCCTTCGCCTTCGTGAAGAAGACACGGCTGGCGGATTTCGCGAAAGCAGCAGCCGCCGCCCAATCGTGGCCCACTGACCTCGTCCATCCCCGCGCTTACGTCCGGGCGACCGTTCCGAGTGAAATGTCACCCCGCATGATCATGGAAGTGGTGCGCGCGACCCCTCATTTCCCCGGCAAGATCCTGGCGCATTTGCGAAAATAGCAGGATCGACCAAACTTGCCCGTTCGGGCTTTCCAAACGAAAAAGGCATCCGCCAACATACTTGGCCAATGGCCCCTGGCTGCTTCGCCACAACAGCCTATGGATTGTAGGTGATATCGCGAAGCCGGAAAAAACCGGGCGCGTCGCCGACATCGAACACCTTGACCGACGAGGAGGTAACAGCGTCGAAGGCATCTCCAAGTTGTATCCAATTCAAAAAATCGGATGTTCCCTCCAGGACATAGCGATGAGACTGGACGACGTGGAGGGTAACCTGGATGGATTTGACTCCCACATCCAACGAAGCGGTCGGAATTTGAACCGAAGTCGGCGGATCAATGCGCACAAATGGCGCGGAGGTATACCCTTGTCCTGTTTTCACAATCCTGAATCCCTGGATCAACCCATCAATGATGATGGGCTCCACCTCGGCTCCATAGCCCCCGCCACCAATGAGGGTGATGACCGGTTCGCCGGTATAGCCAAATCCAGGATAGTCAACGTTGACTGAAGCTATCCCTCCACCATTCACGATGGCGGTCGCGGAAGCTCCGATGGGAATGGGAGCGTCAATCCAAATGGAAGGGGTGTTGGTATAGCCGGAACCGGTTGTGAGGACCGTAATGGAGGTAACCATGAAGTTGGTGACATTAGCCTGCGCCGTCGCACCGCTGCCGCCACCGCCGACAATCCGAACCTTGGGCACGTTGGTATAACCGTACCCCCCCTTCAAAATGTCGCCCTGAACGAAAAACCCGTTCACGATCCTGGCCGACGCGAGCGCCACCTCATATTTCAACGTCCCACCGCCCTGGAGGTATAGTGACTGAATCTCAGCGGCCGATAACGCCCGATTGTGCAGTTTGAATTGATCGATGTCCCCTTGGAAATAATAGAAAGGAACCGTGCTGCGGCCAATCTGGATGTCACCCGCCGGCGTCCCCGCCCCGCTGAAGGTATCGATGGGGCCGGGCGGCACATTAGAATTCGCATCGACCTGTTTGCCATCGACGTATAGGACCATTCTTGTCCCATCCCAAGAAGCAGCCAAAAAAACCCATTGGTTGGCTAGCGGTATCGAAGGGCTGCTCGTGAAATACCATCCTTGGGACTGTATCCCGCCGCTATTGCGTTTGATCGCAAAAGCCACCTTGGTCGTCGCCGGTGAATCGCTATTGACGTAAAAAGACCATTGTTCGACAGTGGATTCTGGATAATGGCCTTTGGCGGCAATCTGCATCAATCCCCCGGAGGAAGTCCTCATCCAGGCGGATACGGTGAGAAACGAGGGTTTCAACCATGGAGCGTCGGCGAGCACCACACCTTGAGTTGAGACACCATCAAAATGGATCGTCCGACCAAGGTTTCCGAAATCGCTATTGGTGTATCGGCCCCCCAGCAACAAGGTGCTTTCGACCGGAATGGCCCCGTCGTTAACGCTATTCTCAAAATCCAACTGGGAAACCAAACCGTTCGTCAGGGTATTTTGAGCGTTGGCCAACAATGCCGTCAAACATCCCAGTACGGCCAGGATGCATCTGAAATGAATCAATTTTTTCATGTCACTCGCAGCGCGCCAACCATGAATATTATCCATTGTTTTGCAACCTAAGGGTTGTAGCTGACGTCCCGAATCCTGAAAAAACCGGGTGCCACCGAGACATCCAACCGTCGGGTTTCCTGCGGACCGGTAGCGATAAAATCACTGCCAATCTGGCTCCAATTGGTAAAGTCCGGCGTTCCTTCGAGGACATAATGATGGTTGGGGACCACGTGCAGCGTGATCTCCAGCGATTTGACCTCGACGTCAAAGGAAGTTGACGGAACTGGAATTGAAGCCGGGGGATCGATCCGCACAATCGGTGGCGAGGAATATCCCAGCCCAGAATTCAACACGTTGAATCCCACAATGGCACCATCCACAACCACCGCCTCCACCCGCGCACCTATCCCACCACCACCCAACAGGGAGACGACGGGCGCCGTGGTGTAACCGTACCCCGGATAGGTCAACCTGATCCCGGTAACCAATCCGGCTTCGATGGTGGACTCCGCAGTGGCACCGAAGGGCACCGGAGCATCAATCCAGACGGATGGAGTGTTGGTGTAGCCAAATCCAGGGTTGGCCACCGTTATGGAAGCCACGGCGAAATTGGTGACATTCGCCACCGCCACCGCGCCTGTCCCGCCACCACCCACAATCCGCACCGTGGGTGAATTGGTATAACCATACCCCCCTTTGACGACGTCAGCCTGAACAAAGAAACCGTTCACCACCCGCGCCGACGCCAGGGCCGCTTCATACTTTAGAGTCCCCCCTTCCTGGAGATAGAGCGCCTGAACCTCGGCGGGAGACAGCGCCCGGCGATATAGCTTAAACTGGTCCATGTCCCCCTGGAAATAATAAGGAGGCGTCGTCACGGTGCTGCGCCCAATCTGGATATCCCCAGCCGGGCTCCCGGGCGCGTCAAATACGTCCACTCCACCAGGTGGCACAGCCAAATTGGCACCAACCTGCTTTCCATCGACATACAATACCTCATTCGTGCCATCCCAGGTGCCAGTAAGAAAGATCCACTGGTTGGTGAATCGCATCGCGGGGCTGCTGGCATAGTACCAGCCCTGGCCAGCCAGCCCGCCGCTGTTGCGTTTGATGACAAATGATATTCGCGGACCGCCAAAGAAGTCATTGTTCAAGTAGAGTGACCACTGTTCGACGGAAGAATCGGGATAATGACCCTTGGCGGCAATTTGCATGGTCGCCGTGGACGAAGTCCGGATCCAAACAGCCACTGTTAGAAATGGCTGCTTGAGCCACGGCGCATCGCTGAGGAGCACGCCTTGGGAAGGTGAACCGTCAAAATGAATCGCACGGCCGAGATTCCCAAATCCGCTATCAATGAATTGGCCACCCAGCAACGAGGTGCTCTCAATGCCCACGGCACTGTCGGAAACATTGCCGTCAAAGTTCAAGGCGGACACGATGCCATTGGTGGTTGCCAATTGAGCACTCGCCACAACTCCGGCGAAGAGGCATCCCAGCACCACCATCCGGCGCAATAAATGAGCTATTTTCATATCGAATCGAGTGACAACCCATGCGAGCAAACCTGGCGTCTCGGGCGAATGTTCAAGGAGTATAAGTTATGTCACGGATTCGAAAAAACTTGGGCGCATCGGCCACGTCGAATACCTTGACCACCGTGTTGGAATCCGACTGGAACTCGGCCCCCACCTGGGCCCAGTCAATGAAATTTGCCGTCCCCTCCAAGGCATATCGATGGAATGGCGCCACATGCAACACAACCTGGATGGTCTTGATTTGGACATCTAGTGAAGTCGCCGGGACCTGGATCGACGCCGGAGGATCAATCCGCACAAATGGAGCAGAGGAGTATCCCTGTCCCGGATTGATAATCTCAAACCCCACAACCACCCCGTCCTCAAGGATGGCCTTCGCTCTTGCCCCAAATCCGCCACCTCCTACCAGGGAAACGACGGGAGGGGTTGCGTAACCAAAGCCTGGATAACTCAACTTGATCGAAGTGAGAACACCTCCGCCAATCGCTGCCGACGCGGACGCTCCCGTAGCTGTCGGAGCGTCAATCCAAATGTCAGGTGTATTGGTATAGCCACTTCCAGGATTGAGAACGGTGATGGATGAAACCGACAAGTCAGTGACATTGGCCACCGCCACCGCCCCGGTTCCGCCTCCTCCCACAATCCGGACCCTTGGGATATTGGTATAGCCAAATCCGCCCTTCAGGAGATTGGCTTGCACGAAGAAGCCATTCACCACCTGAGCGGTAGCGAGTGCGGCTTCATACTTCAGCGCGCAGCCGCCCCGGAGATAGAGCGTCATGATTTCCGTGGACGAAAGAGCGCGGTTATAGACCCTGAACTGGTCCATGTCTCCCTGGTAGAGGTAATCGGGA
>DATJII010000053.1:0-24148 GCA_035493435.1 Candidatus Limnocylindria bacterium
CGAGACTCCGGAGCCACGGATCATCGGATTCCAAGCTGTGTTCCGCCTGGAATTGGCGAACCAACATCCGTTTGGCGACCCAATCCAGACGGTCGGCGCAGAGCTCGGGGTCTTCCCGCAAATCCCGTAACACTTCAGCCCAATCCCCCAAAATAGCTTCTCGCCACTCCCCTAGGTTCTCGCCCAATGCCTCGCGCACAAACCGCAGATATTGACCCAGAATATCCAGTCCACTCGCTGTTTTCCCGTCCCGGAGTTCCACCCTCACCACCAAGCTGGGATCGTGGGAAATGGCTTTCAGGGCGCGAATGGGTGCCGTCAGGCGTGGAAACATCTCCCAAAGATGAGGCTTCGCATGGGCCGCCGACAATGCCTGTAGCACCAGAGCCGTCGTGCCGACCTTCAAGCGAGTCGCAAAGGGGGACATGTTCGAATCGCCAATGATGACGTGGAATCGCCGCCAGTGGGCGGCATTCGCGTGGGGCTCGTCGCGCGTATTGACGATCGGACGCCGCTGCATCGTGTCGACACTCTGCAACTCCGTGAAAAAGTCGGCCCGTTGGCTTAATTGGAAGCCACCACGAAGAAACCGGTCCTCGTCCTCGAATCCGAATTTGCCCGCCCCCGCAAAAACCTGGCGCGCGACCAGGAAGGCCTGGGCTCCTATAGCCAGTTTTTCCCAAGGCAAGGCCCGCGGCAGCAGGTAGTTCTCATGGCACCCATAGCTGTGGCCGCGAAAATCGGTGTTATTCTTATAAAGCCGGACCTGGGTCCCGTGCCGTTCGCGAATGACTTCGGCGCAGCGCCGGACGATCAATTCCCCTGCCCGATCGTGCAGCAGGACTTCGTCCGGTGTGGAACATTCCGGAGTGCAATATTCCGGGTGGGCGTGGTCATTATAGAACCGGGCGCCATTGGCAAGCACCAGGTCGCTCTTGATTTCCGGAAAACTCAGCGGCCGGGCGGCGTCCGCCGCGGTATAGTTCGATTCATCGAAGTCCTGCCGTAATTCGGCCACCCGGAACCCGCGCGCATCCGCGTGGGGATCCTCAAATCGATAATCCCAGCGCATCCGTATCGCCGGAAACGGATTGGCCCGAACGAGCGCGATGGATTCCGCCACCACGTCCAGCTCTTCGTTCGGTTCCACCTCGCGGGTGATGCCGAACTCGGTCTCCAACCCAAACACGATGGGGATGTCAGCGCTCAATGCGGCTGTTCGTTGTGATTCAAGAAAGCTTCAACGTCTTTTCGACTGCGGGTGGGAGGCTGGCACGCGGTGCCCGTGCAAAGGAACGCCCGAGAGAATTCCTCCTCAACCGGTAAATCCTTCACGAACGTGTCGACTGGACCGATGTTCCCGAGCACCACCCGATGTGGCTCATAGACCGCATGGGCGCCGTCTAATAGCGCCTGCGTACTTCCACAAGTCCAGTCACCCACAATGGCCACACGCTTCGGCTCCTGTTGGGCAAAGTCCAGGGCCAGGCAAAGATGGGGCACGGCCTGCGGCATTTGATGCAAGCGCTGGGCAAACAGCCGCAACGTCTTTTCTGCTGCTTCCTTCCAGTCTTTGCGGTCGCAGATGGAGGCCAGGCGCAGCAGTCCCAAAGCGGCGACGGAATTGCCACTGGGCTCTGCGCCATCGTAATCTTCCTTATTCCGCAACAGCAGGTGCGGGGTATCGGTTCCACTCTGCCAGAAAGCGCCAGCCGCAGGGTCGTAAAAACACTTGATCATGCCGCCCGCCAAGGCCACCGCGAATTCCAGGTGCGCGGGATTCAACGAGGCTTCGTAGAGGTCCAAATGAGCCGTCATCTGGTGCGCATAGGCGTCCAGCAACTGAACGGTATCGCGTTGCCCGTCGCGCCAGCGGTGATAGAGCGTCTGGGTGGCCTCATCCCAAAGCTCGGTCCGGATGAAATAGCTGTTGTGTTCTGCCGCTTGGCGATAGGTCTCATCACCCAGGACCGCCGCTGCCCTGGCGAGAGCGGAGAGCATCATGCCATTCCATGAGGACAGGATTTTCTCGTCTCGATGTGGCCGAATCCGGGTCGCTCGCACCTCCAACAGCTTTTGTTTTACCCTGGCAAGCACCTCTTCCTCGCCCGGCTTCAGTTGGCCATCGGCGATATGCAGCACGTTTTGGTGCTTTAGCGGAGCCGGATGGCTGTGATCGACAAAATTACCGCCCTCCGTCAGGCCGAAATACCGAATGGCCAAAGCCAGTTCCTTCGGATCCAGCAGCGCCTTTACCTCCGCCAGAGTCCAGCAATAGAATTTGCCTTCATAACCTTCGCTATCCGCGTCTTCCGCCGAATAGAAGCCGCCCGAAGGATGGGTCATATCCCGCAGCACATAGTTAACCGTTTCCCGGATGACCTGCGCGAGGTGCGGATCGCGACGGATCTGGTACGCGTCCAAATAGAGGTGAACCAATTGCGCCTGGTCATACAGCATCTTCTCGAAATGCGGGACCAGCCATTGCTCGTCGACGCTATATCGCGAAAAGCCACCACCGAGCTGGTCGTAGATGCCGCCCGCGGCCATGCGCTCGCAGGTGTGCAGGACTGCGTCCACGGCGCGTTGATCGCCGAAACGGCGCGCATATCGAAGCAGATAAATAGGCTGGCTGGGCCGGGGAAACTTGGGTGCGCCGCCAAATCCGCCGTGGGTGTGATCGAACTCCTGGAGGAAGACTTCCCCTGCCCCGTGCAACTCCCTCAATCCCGTCGGAAACGCGTTATCGGCGTCCGAGTGGTTCATGCTCTGCAGTCGCTCGGTGGTCTCCGCTGCCGAATGAAGGATATCGGCGTGCCGAGTCTTCCAAAGTTCGACAATGCGATGGAGCAAATCCATCAAACTCGGGCGTCCGTGCTTGGCCGTTGGAGGAAAGTAGGTTCCCCCGTAGAACGGCTTGAGATCCGGGGTGAGAAACACATTCAACGGCCAACCGCCCGAACCGGTGGTGGCCTGCACGTAGCCCATGTAGATTTTGTCCACGTCCGGGCGCTCTTCACGGTCCACTTTGATGCTGACAAAGTGCTCCTTCAAATACGCGCCCACAGCTTCGTCCTCAAACGACTCGCGCTCCATCACATGGCACCAATGGCAGGTGGAGTACCCGATACTCAGGAAAATGGGCTTCCCCTCGGCCTTGGCCAGGTTTATCGCCTCATCGCCCCAGGGATACCAATCGACGGGATTGTGTGCGTGTTGCTGGAGGTACGGAGACTTCTCGTGCAGGAGGTGATTCGAATGGGACGACGACATGGCAATGGAGTGCTCGTTACGCGGAGTTATCATACTCCGCGCCCAGGCTTTGGCGAATGGATTGACGCCGATTAACTACGGTTTCGCGGGGGGCAGATTGGTGCCTTCGACGACATTCGTGCCGCCAGCGGCACCGGACTTCCTGGCCACACGCTGGGCCAAAAGAGCCTCTTTTGCCGCCACATCCCTGGCCGAAGCATCCTCCCAACTTTGAACGGGGTGGAGCATCCAGTTCCGATCGAAATGCCACGCACCGACGACGTAGGCATGCAACCACCACACCAGAAAGGCTGCCAAAGCCAGCTTGGGCCACCAATTCCGCTTCTCGGCAAACCGGTCACCGCCATCAATGAGGGCATCCGGCGGCACGGTGGCCGTAGCCGTTAGAGCACCGCCAAACGGCACGGTCATGCCCGCCTTCGCGTTCACCGCCCAACCGTTGGCGTCGAGGATCGGTCCCAAGCTGCGCTTTCGCAGCTTCAGAAAGGCAATCAGCATTGAAGGACCCGAAATTGCCATGACCAAGGCCATGAAGAGCAACGGCAATTGCCAATCGGCGACGTCCGCAAAGGTCTTCGCGAAATAACCAAACGCCGTTCCCAAGGAACCCATGGCCACGCCGAAGGCCGCAACGCTGCCGACATCGACCTTCTTGGAATCATTCGCCGCTGCGGCTTTGTCGACATTGGCGGTGGCTTCCGCCGCTTGCGCCAGCTTCAAGTTCGCCTCGGTATCCGCCGCCGCCGCGCGCTTGGCAACTTGTTCTTCGACCAGGCGTACCAGTTTCTTATAGGGTGAGAAGAACGCCTGCCGGATGCTGATGGGATTCTCGATGATCTTGGTGACGGTGGCGTCGTAATCGAGACCCTTTCGATCATAGAACAGGCCATTTCGTCCGACCATCAAGTTATCGGCATTGCCACCGGTGATCGCCGCCAGGATCGACCGTTTCTGCCCGGTGGCCTTGCGCACGCAATCAATATAAGCCAGATAGGTTCCGGCCAGGGGAGCCATGGTGCCGTGTCGCGAGGCGTCGACGACTTCGATACATAGCTCACAACTGCGCTGATCCAAATAGAGCGTTCCGGCCTGGAAAATGGCCTTGGCTTTACGCGAGTAAAAATCCTCGAAATTGACGAAATTGCGGCAGAGAACACCCAAGTCCCGATAATACCGTACCAGTCGATCAACGTCGGCAATGCTGTTGGCGGCGGCTTCTTCTTCCTTGTCCTTCTGGATCAATGCGGCCAATTCAACTGCCGCATTGCTCGCGAGAATTGCTCGGACTCGGGCAATGCCGAGTTTCTCGACCGTCACCGCCGGTTTCGTTGCCTGCCACGCAAGATAGCCCGCGTGGGTGGCTCCCACTTTGGCCCAGTCGGCTTCGGTCAGTTCCGCCACGTCCCCCAAGATCGGTCGCACCACAGCAGTTAAGAAAGTGTCGAGGGCTCCAGCCCAGGCGGGATTGATACCCAATTTCAACGGTAGTGCCTTCCCGGCGACAATTTGGGACAGCGGGAAACTGGCCACTTCACGGGCGTCCAAGCTCAAGTCTTTCGCCAGAATGGCAATATACTCTTTGTCCTCCCGGTTGACCGTCACGGCGACGCGGGAATCAAAGGAAAGGAGGCGGCAACGACCAAAATAATCGTCGATCTTGGCCTTCACCCCTAGATAGGCCGTGGCCGCCGCGGGCGTTGCGGCTCCCAGCGGCAACACCGATGCCGCGTCAGTTTCCGATTTGGAGATCCAAGCGTCGTAGGCTTTGGCCTCAGTGAAAAAGCGGTCAATCTTCGCCTGGTTGACGCCGGGTTTTCCTGAACGGTCAATTTCGGCGCCAAGACAGGCCACAATGTCGTCGATCACCAGCTTGGTGGTGTCTTCGGTGGCTGAATCGCGAATGATGATGCCGTCACCATTGAAAACCGTCCGGGTAAAAATGGCCGTGGCGTCCTGGGTGTCGGTGACGCTCACCTCCTGGCTGGCTGCCTTCCCCAAGCTGACGAGAACTTTCCGCGCGGCATCCACCAGAATCTTTCCTTCGTCGGTGGACGCATTGATGGCTGACAGCGGAAGGCTTTCGCCACCCGCCAGCAGGGAATCAGGTTGGGTCAGCCGAGCACAGGCCCACTTGGCGGCCGCGATCAACTCCGGAGCACGAATACGTGCGTCCTTATCAGTATCGATCAACTGCAGGGTCTTGGAGTCGATTTCCAATCCCGTGGTCGGACAGGCCAGTGCCACCCAGAGTTTCTGGTCGAGCTTGTCGAGATTGGCCAGATCAGCGCCGCTGGTCAGGCGGACTTGGTTGAAACCGCCGGCTCGAAAAAACTTCCAGTTATATCCTAGGGACTTGTAACTCATTGCGTCAGTGATTCGGTCGTTGATTCATCTTGATGCTATCCAAAGGCTCAACTTTCGCCAATAGCACGATTTTGAGGACCCATGATAAAGCACAACCGCCGGAGAGAGTCTCTCCAGCGGTTGGTGAAAACGGAAATGATTTCGGGCTGCCGGATCGTCCTTAAGCCAAGGCTTCTTCGCCTTCCAGGAACCCGTGCAACTGACGCAACCGAGTGGGATGGCGCATCTTGCGCAGGGCTTTTGCTTCAATCTGACGGATACGTTCGCGGGTGACCTTGAACTGCTTGCCGACCTCTTCCAAGGTGCGGGAGTAACCGTCCACCAAGCCAAAACGCAATTCCAAAACCTTGCGCTCGCGTTCGGTCAGCGTATCAAGGACTTCGGTCAGCTTTTCCTTGAGCAAGCTGTAACTCGTCATCTCGGACGGGTTCTCAGCCGACTTGTCTTCGATGAAGTCACCGAAATTCGTGTCGTCGCTATCGCCGACCGGGCTCTGCAGCGAGATCGGCTGCTGCGCCATCTTCAAGACGGCGCGAACGCGATCCACCGGCATCTGCATTTCGTCCGCGATTTCCTCCGGAGTTGGTTCCCGGCCGAAATCCTGGATGAGCTGCTTCTGCACTCGCATCAGCTTGTTGATCGTCTCGATCATGTGGACCGGAATACGGATGGTCCGGGCCTGATCGGCGATGGAGCGGGTGATCGCTTGGCGAATCCACCAGGTGGCGTACGTCGAGAACTTGTAACCGCGGCGGTACTCGAACTTCTCGACCGCCTTCATGAGGCCCATGTTGCCTTCCTGGATCAAGTCGAGGAAAGAGAGCCCGCGGTTCGTGTACTTCTTCGCGATCGAAATCACCAAGCGCAGGTTGGCTTCGACCATTTCGGTCTTGGCCTGTAGGGCTTGCTTCTCGAAGTGCTTGAGCTGTTCGAAAGCCTTGATGTAGTCCAGATGGCTCATCCGGACGAACTCTTCGAGGGCCTTCACCTTGCGCTCTTCGGCATGGATGATCGCCTGAACTTGGGCCGCCTTCTTCTGCGGCTGCAAATCATGGATGGTCCGGACGGAAGCCTGGAACTTGTCGTGGATGTTGTCCGCGACGAGACAGATTTCCTCGATGACCTTTTGCTTGTAGTAAAACTTGGGGAAGCTCTTGTGGAGTTTCTCGTCGAGCTTCTTGAAGTCCCCTTCGAGTTTCTCGTGCTTCTCGCCTTTACCCTTGGCGACGCTTTCCTGGATCTCGCTCCACTTTTCGTCCACGGCCTGGTCCATCGCCCGCACTTCCTTGACCAGTTTCCGCAGGACTTTCAGGTGTTCCTCGCGCGCTTCGATCTTCTTATCGACGATGACGCGGTCGAAACGCTCCTTGGGAGGTTCGGAAATCAGTTTCTCGGCGAGAGCAATGTGCTCTTTGCCAGAGAATCCGAAGCTGTAGATGATCCGCTTGACCTCGTTTTCGTTGTCTTCGATCCGCTTGGAGATCTCGACTTCCTGCTCACGGGTAAGCAAGGGGACCTGCCCCATCTGCTTGAGGTACATCCGGACGGGATCGTCCAGGATGTCCAAACGAGCCTTCTCGTCTTCCTCTTCGGTTTCCGGTGCCTTAACGCGATCCACCTCCGCCTGGTCGACGATTTCGACCTCCAGATTGCGGAGCTTGATGTAGATCTCATCCAGGTCTTCCGGGGTTACCAGATTGTCCGGGAGCGCATCATTGATGTCACCGTAGGTGAGGTAGCCCTGTTCCTGGGCCAGTCGCACCAATTCCTTGATCTTTTCGGTGATATCCACCCCGGCGGCACTTTTGATCGTGCCAAAGCCCGCGGGAAGTGCGTCATCTTGAGGCACCAAAGCGCTGGCTGGGGGTTCCGTAGGCTCCGGTGGAAGACCGCCTGCGGGCGAATTCGGGTCCATGGGGTTCCCAGAATTCGGATCTTCCGCGGCAGCCGGTTTTTTCCGAGAGGGTTTCTCGGCGGGCGCGGCGGACTTCTTACTAGCTGACTTCGGTGCGGCCTTCTTCTCTTTCGATTTTGGCATAGCAAATACACCCCCCGCCCATTGAGCGGGAGCGAACGAGCGGGTCACTATCCGGCCCCAGCAAGCGTAAGTCAAGTGTTCGAACGGTATTTGACGACACCAAGTGAACAATCGACAACGATTCACGCTGGACGTTCAGCAGATTCCCTTGCATCACCATCGCCGATGCATCGTTGCTTTGTCCCACCCGAACTGGTCCACGATTCGTTCATCGAGCTTCCCGAAGGTGAGGCGCGACACTTAAGCCAAGTGCTGCGTTTGGTAGTCGGCGATCAGGTGATGGCACTCGATGGAGTCGGCCACCGATATCAGTGCGTCGTGGCGGCTATCGAGAAACGCCGTGCCCGACTCCAAATCCAACAGACAGAATCCGTGCCGTTACAGTCCGGTGAAGTTCATTTGGTGCAAGCCTTGCTAAAAAACAAGGCGCTGGATCAAGTTCTGGCCAAGGCGGTTGAGTTGGGAGTCAGCCAATTGACGCTCGTGGATACGCAACACTCGGTGGCCAAAATTTCCCGTGCGGAACAAGGCCGAAAAGCAGAAGGCTGGAGAGAGACTTTGATTGAAGCCGCCAAACAATCGGGCAACCCCTGGCTGCCCCGCCTTCAAGGGCCCGTCTCCTTGCGCGAATGGCTTGATGGACAACCGGAAGCGGAGTTGAAATTGGTCGCGTCACTGTGTCCGAACTCGGTCCATTTGCGCCGAATTACCGAGGCCTTCACCGCCAGCCAACGACGTTTGCCGCAAACGGCGGTAATCGTAATTGGTCCCGAAGGCGACTTCTCGCCTTCAGAATTGGATCAACTGGAGGCCGCAGGGTTTCGCCCCATCACCTTGGGCCACACCGTATTGCGCGCCGAAACCGCTGCGACCGTCGCAGCGGCGGTTCTCAGGCACGAGATGTCGCCGTAGGCAGGCTATAGGACGGAACCTCAAAACCCTTCCGGTATTCCCGGGTCAGCAGCAAGTCTGCCTTGGCGTTGCCGACAAAGCGTTCCGTAGTCGGATTCATTGCAAGCAGTTCGCCAAAACGAGCCGGAGTTTTCGCCAGATCGATACCGTCCGCCTCCAAGTGCTCCGCCAACCGTCCATACGTCTCAGCCGCTTCAGGTTCGCCCTTCAAGCGATCCTGGATGGCCGCAGGGCTCAATTCGGTTCCGAGCAGGTAACTGATATTGCCGGTGTGGCATAGTCCGCTGCTGAGGTGACCTTGCTCAATCTCCGCGTTGAGGTCCGAGTTCTTGCGGCTGCGAACTGCGGAAATGAAATTCGCGTAGTGATCCGCGCCTTCCTTCCAGGTCTTGATCACATTCCCCTTGGGATCATAGGCCGTGGCGGACTCATACGAGGGGATGACCACGTAACCATTTTCGCAGTTCACCACGACGCCAATCTTGGCGCCCTTGTAGTCCGGCATTTCCTTTTCGCCCCACTTCGCCGCCATCAATTCCTTGGAACGAGGCAAACCACGCACTTCGAAAATCAGCGGTGCCTTCTTGTAACCGTGATAAACAAATTGGGTGTTTGGCGTGTTTCCATCGTCTTCATAACCAAAACGACCGCCAACACTTAGCACCTTGGGGCTCAACGTGTTTTCTCCGAGGACCCAGCGTGCAATATCCATCTGGTGGATACCTTGGTTACCCAAATCACCGTTGCCGGTGGAAAACTGCCAGTGCCAATCGTAGTGCAGCTTTTGCCGCATGAGAGGCGTCTTGGGAGCAGGACCGCACCACAGATCATAGTCCACCGAATCGGGAATCGGAGTGGCTCGGTCAACCTTGCCAATCGACATACGCGGCTTGTAGCACAAGCCGCGCACCAGCTTGATCGCCCCGATATTGCCCTCGTGAACCCACGCAATCGCGTCGCGCAGTCCCGGATTGGATCGCGACTGGGTACCCGTCTGGACGATGGCCGAGTGCTTGCGCGCCGCTAGTACCAGTTGCCGACCTTCCCAGACGTTGTGGGACACCGGTTTTTCCACGTAAACATCTTTGCCCGCTTGAATGGCCCAGATGGCCATCAGAGAGTGCCAATGGTTGGGAGTGGCAATCGACACCGCGTCGATCTCGGAGGAATCCAGCATCTTCCGGGCGTCGGTGTAAGTGGCCACATCAATCCCGGCCTTGTCCAACTCTTGTTTACCGCCGTCCAGCACGTGCCGATCAACGTCACAGAGCGCCACGAGGCGAACGCCTTTGACACCGCGAAAACCCTGGATGTGATCTTTTCCTCGCCCGTTAAAACCAATCACCGCCACCCGGATGTCTTCATTGGCTCCCCGAACGCGAGCCTGGGAGGCGGCGCGCAAGGATGGGACCGCACTTACGGCGGCGAAGGCGGAGGCTTGGAGGAGGAATTCGCGACGTTTCATGGGAGATATGCAGTGATTAACGACGTTTCTTAAGCCGACAAAATTCAAGGACCGGGCACCGCCGTCACGACGGTCCCGCCGGAAAAGGAGTGCTGTGGGGTGAAGGTAACCAGATAAGTCACTTCCTGACCACAACGATCTAGGGTCCACTTCTCGACAAATTCCGAATATCTCTGGTCGGGGCTCAGGTAGTAGGAATCCGGCGTTCCCATGCCGCTCATGCTGCCTACTCCTACTGTCGCATGGGAGGCGGCAGTAATTTCTGGGGCCTTAAACAACTCGGTCTTTATCACTCGTCGAGTGGTGCATTCCCTCGCCTTCTCACGGTCGGTGTCCAAGACGACCGTCTCGGCCTGACGATACAATGCCCCTTCTGCCAGCGGGGCCTTCCCCGCCTGCAAAAACGATTGGGAAGGACTGTTGCGACATCCTGTCACAACCCAGGAAACTATCAAAATCGCGACTAATGCGCCTGGAGATCTCATTAATTACTTGGAGGGAGTGACTTTCTGGCTCAGATATTCCGCATAGCGGTCAGCAACCTTGGCCTCTTCCGCGCCGCCCCGGTGAAGCACCACGCGATAGCGGAAAGTGATGGTCTGCCCCAGCGGCACTTTCAAGTTTCCGGCGCCCGCCGGTTTCTTCTCGAAATCGTGCAAGCCAAAGGGATTGGCCGCAAAGAGACCATAGTCCCTCACGTGCCACCAAGTCGGCGTGCGGGGATTTGCCGGGTGATCAAAAATGGCGATGCCAACCGCTTTGCCTTCCACCGTTCCCGTATAGTCACACCAGGGGGAACGCGTGCCCCACGTCGCGCCATCGCTCAGGCCCGTGGGCATGACAATGTGGCCGGAACCTTTCTTCCCATCCTTGAGTTTCAACCGCATGCTCTCGGGGATCCGGATGGCAAAGGTTCCCTCCTTCGTGTCGCCAAACTCCAGGTCTTTGCCGACGGGATAAACGGTCACCGAAAAATCGAAAACGCGTAAATCCTCCGTGGGAGGGTAAAACGTGTAACGGCGCTCGTCTTCGGCCACCACCACACCTTCCTGGCTTACCCAACGATTCCGCGTGGCCACCGATCCACTGCCCTTGCCAGACCGTTTCTCAACAAAATACTGGTGCACGGTGTGACCCGCCTTGGGTTCTTCACTCCAGAAGTCCACTCCGTTGACATTGCCATGCGCCCACCAGGCACCGTGATGATGGGGATGATCGTGTTCTTCTTCAGGAAACTCTTCCTGCGGCCAGCGGCGTGTAATATGAACGTCATCAGGGCCGTAGAGCGGATATAAAAACGGCCGTGTGACACCGCGAAATTGGTAGTCAGCCAGCACTTTCCCGCCGGACTCGATCCGCACCACGTTGTTGGTTTCGTAAACCGATACCGTTTGTCCGGAGGACGCCCCGGTTGGTCCGGAAACGTTCGTTGATTGACAGCCAACAAGGGACCAGGCCAGGACAGCCGCTCCCAGCCCTTGGGAAAGAGTACGAATCGGGGGACGCATTACTGGCTGATCGGTACCAGAAAACCCATCCGGAAACAGTCTTTTTTCCACTGTACCCGGCGAACAGGCGCCTCTTGATACTGCCCCGGAAACCCAAGTGATCGTCGTCGGCCTGGGCCAACCGCGAGGCTGCCAAAAGCCTGGTAGGGAGAGACTCCGTCGAGCCCCGCTATCAGTAGGAGGCTTCGTTCTGGAGGAAGAGCCGACAGATCGAAGCCAAAAACACCCGATCCTGGCATCCGATACTCCGTTGGTAGGTGCTGTGACCGGACCCGAAGCCCCTCACTGATTGTTGGGCTCGACGGAGTCTCTCCCTACCTTTCTCGGTGGACACGCCGAGTAGGCCAAGACAACCACGAGCAACCCTGCCCTGCCGCCCCGGCGAACTCAGCTCGCCTCGGAACTCGTCGCGACTTGCGCCGATATGGGCAAACTCGATGGATCCACATCGTGTTTGTGGTAAACCGTCCGGCTGGGGAAGGCGAAATCCAGCTTCTCGGCGTCAAAGCGCTCCTTGATCAGCAGGTTAATCTCCTGAAGAGCCTGCTTATACACGTTGAAGTCGGTCGTCTTGCAAAGCCAGACAATGTCGAGATTCAGGCTGGAATCGGCGAACTGATTGAAAGTGACTGAAATATCGGAGGTAAGCGCGTGCGCCGAAAAGGCCGTCTTTACCAGTTCAATGGCCTTCTTCACCCGCTCGACCGAGGTATCGTACGTAAGTCCGATAGTCGTATTAAGCCGGATCGAACCTCGCCGCGAGATATTGATTACCGTGTTGGCGCCAATGGTCTTGTTGGGTACGGTAACCAGAAATCCGTCCACCGTCCTGACCCGCGCCGCACGGAGGCCCATTTCCTCTACGTTGCCCTGGATGTCACCGACCTTGATGACATCTCCCACCTTGAAGGGTTTGTCGACAAACACGGCGATCGCACCAAAGAGATTCGAGACCGTGTCTTGCGCAGCCAAGCCGAGGGCCAAGCCGAGAACGGAAACAGAACCAAGCAGGGCCGTAATATTGACGTGCAGATTGTCCAACAACATTAGGAACGCCACCAACAGGATCGTGATCTTGCAGAGCTTCCCGATGAGGACGAGGAACTGCTCGTCAAAACCCCGGTCGCCTTCCGCCTTGAGGCTCTGCTTCCAGATGACGATGGCTGCATCCACCGCCCGCATCGCCACCATCACCATCGAAATGGCCAACAAGAGGAACGTCAGGCGTGAAAGCCACAGTTCCAGCCACGCTGGCCAATCGAAAACCTGGAGCCCGAGGTGAAAAAGAACCACGAACACCAGGACCTTTACGGGCCCGTCCGCCAATCCTACCAAGACGTCATCCCATTTGGTCTCCGTCTTCTCAGCCCAGCTCGTGAGGCGATTCTTGGTAAACCAATCGACGAAACGGGCGGCATAAAAAGCCAATAGGAGGTAGATCGCCGAGGCAATGTATTGCCACAACGGTTCACCGAATACCCGGTAATGAAGGGCCTCTACTTGGTCCAGGCCGAAGGAAAGTTCGGACCGGTGCTGTTCGATCAAACGATCGTCAAACAGCGTGAAGCCGTCGGCTAGCCGTCGTAACGGAGCATTCGTGGCCACTGTGTTGGTCGACTGCGCCCGGGCTCGTATCGAGAGCGACCAAACGACCCACACGGTCAGTCCGAGCATCATGGCCCGGACGAAAGTGGCAGCTTGCAGGCGAACACGCATAGAGCCGCCCGATGTAGCGGCGATTCCGCAAAGGTGCAAGCCGGACCCGTAGTGTCGACCCAGATTTCGGCTCAACACCGTTCAGCCGTTGCAGGCCACTCATTCTCATGGAAAGACCCAATCCGGACATGGCCGCACGCGAACGGGGACCGCAGGTACTGTTGAGCAGGTTACTCCGCGCTCGCCCATTCCAATCCACCCGGCAAAGGCCGACGTGCATATTCGACATGCAATACCCGGCGATGCGAAGGCACTTCGGCGGGGCTCGAGGCGTGTAAAAGTAGAGGCTTCATCGCCAAGACATCCCCTGCCCTGGCCAGGCAAATAAACGGAGCAATGGCGACCTTCATTTCCGTCACTTGGGAGACAGAGAGCACTCCCAGGCGATGGCTGCCCGGCAGTACCCGTAACGGACCATTGACCGCCGCACAGTTATCGAGGTGGAGTCGCAAGGTCACCATGTGATCAAGCACACTGGCCGGAGGACAAACGTGCCAGACACCTTCTTTCTGGGACCAGCCAACAAAGCCTTCAGATTCTCGCTTCTCCCGCACGGGTATCGCCAAGTCTTGGTGCCAAGGCACCTTCCAGTTGGAGTCGGGCGTTTTATCAAAAAGGATGGCTCGAACGGGAAAGGCACCCTCGCCCAGAAGCGATCGCGCCAAGGAGAGAAGCTCGCCCTGGCGGCAAAGGCTACGGACAACCGACACGCTGTCCAACAGACGTCGTTCGCCGGCCCGCCCAGGTTCCACTTGAAGCGTCCGTTGCAATTCTGCGAGCAATTGAGAATCGACGACGTCGGAAAAAAGCTCATAGCCATCGTCGACAAAACGGCTCGCACGAGCCATTGCGCCGGTTTGAACCAACTGGGAAACCTCCCCCGCTTGCTTGCCGCTTTCCCGCATGCCGCGAGTAAGTCGGTTTTTCCAGAGTGCCAGCCAGCAAAAAATGGAAGGCAGGCTTCTCGCGGCGGCCTTCTATTTGCATCTCAAGGTTGCCCTCGATTTTTCGGAATGACCCAAACGCGCCCGTCTTCCAAGAGCGATCCAGCTCATCTGGTGCCAAGACAGTTTTCTGGAAGAGCTCATTCCCCCTGACCAGTTAGGCGGGGCATAATAACAGCTTGGCCATGCGCCTTGTCCGTGCACATGCAGAGGTTGAATCCATCCGTTCGCTTACTTCACCACTTCAAAAATCCGATTAAGCCGGGTCAGTTCCAAGGTTCGAGAAACGGCTCTGGAGGGATGGACAATTCGAAGATGTCCGTTTCTTTTTACCATCAACTTGTTTAACGAGAGTAATACACCTACTCCCGTGCTATCGATTAGGTCGGTGGACGAAAGGTCAAGCGACACCTCATCGTGGGCACCTTGAATTATAGCGCCAATTTGGCTGCGAAACTGGGCCGCGTTGCCGGCGGTAAGCTCCGTCAATTCGCCAATCTGGAGGGAATGGTTGGTCGATTCGATCTTCATGGGTGAATAAGCATTTACGTCGATTTGTGCGGGGAAAACACAGGAACGGTCGTCCGTTGAAGGCATCGTTTCCACACGCAGATTAGCAAACAAGGAACCACGGCGGCAAGTTTTCCTCGGCTGATCCACCGCCCAGAACGCTCTCTTCCCAATGTTATCTTTCGCGATGGGAAACGATTCGCCGCGCAATTCGCCCAAACCTTTATTCGCAAATTGCATGGTAGCACCCGGATCCATAGCCGTTCCGGGCCGTGACAGGCTGCATTTCAGCGCATTCCAAGACCTAACCCAGTATGGAGTAATTACTGCTGAATAGAGCGAAGGATGGTGAGCCCATCCGAAATGAGGGCTTTTATGAATCCAATTTCGAAATCCGAAACCCCGGACATGAACAATGAGTTGCACGAATTGTTCCTGGACGAGTTGGCTGACTTGCTCAATGCAGAACTCCAATTGACCCACGCCCTGCCCAAAATGGCCAAAGCGGCGCAATCCCGGGATCTTGCTGAAACTATTTTATCCCATTTGGCGGAAACGGAACAACACGTCGTGCGCCTCCAGCGGGTCCTATCTTCGCTGGGCGCTCCCCCAAGAAACAGGACGTGCAAGGCCATGGAAGGGCTGCTTTCGGAGGGTGCGGGTCAGGCAAAAGAAAGGCGAGGCAGCACGGCGTTGGACGCCGCCCTTATCGCCGCGGCTCAGAAAGTCGAACACTATGAGATTGCAGCGTACGGAACCGTGTGTGCTTGGGCCAGGCAAATGGCCCATACCGAAGAGGAGGCCATGCTGCTGGAAACGCTTCACGAGGAAAAGGCGGCCGACGAAAAGCTGACGGGCATCGCCGAAAGCACGGCGAACCTGCACGCCGAACAGGCGGGCGACCGCTGAAGCGAATTAACTCCGGGTATCTAAAAAGTTTCGAGGCGATGCAATTCGCGAAGAAAGATTGATTATGGAAAGCCAATATCAACATCCCAGGAGAGGCGGGGAAACCATCACCGTCCAATTCCGGTTCCCCGAGGAGAGCCGCGAAACTTACGAAACCATCGAAATCCCGCTGGTTGCCCCGCATCGGGTACATCATTAAAGAGGATTCTCCCGACAGCAAAGGCTACAAGGTGGCCAACGTGGAATTCGCCATTAATGCCACCGAAGGCGTTTGTTCCGCGATTCATGTGACCCTCGTAAAACTGGTTGGCTACTGACTCGCGCGGTCTTTTTACCGTTGTCCAAGGACACCCGGCCTATTCCCGGGAGATTCTCGAAAAAGCCACCGCCAGCCACACGCACCGAAGGTATGCGTATGGACTGGCGGCTTGGGTTAATCGTCTATGGCTCCGGCTGTTTATGTTTGTCCGGCGCCCACGTTCCTTACCAGGTCACCTGGCTAAGAAAACTCAGGGACTGGGGAATCTGCGTCACGGAACTTGCAGATTCATCTTCGATGAAATAGTGCTTCACTCCTGCCTGGCGTGCCGCCTGGAGAATCGCGGGCCAGTTCATCTGACCGGTGCCGATGGCAACATCGTTGTTCTGATCGGTCCCGCCGCTGGGCGATCCGGTGGCCACGCCTTTCTTGAGATCTTTCAGGTGCACCAACTCCCAGCGTGCGCCGTATTTCTTGAACCACTTGACGGGATCTTCACCGGGGAACACCACCCAAAGGATGTCCATCTCGAAACTGACCAAACTCGGATTGGTTTCCTGCATCAGGATATCCATTGCGGTCGTTCCGTTGGACGCTTCGAATTCGTAGCCGTGGCAGTGGTAGAAACACTTGATGCCATACTTCGCAAAGACCTGACCGGCGCGATTGAATACGGCGGCAGCGGCTTTGGCTTGATCGACGTCGAACTTGCCCTGGTGGGGAATCCAGGCGCAGCCGAGGTACTTCAATCCGTACATCTGGGCCTCCTTGGCGGCACCCTCGGGATCATCACGCAGGCGTTCAAAAGCAACATGTGCGCTGACCGGCACCAAGCCGGCATCTTTCAGCATTTGCCCAAACACTTCTGGTTTCAGGTTGTAGGATCCGGCGAGTTCCACTTCGTGGATGCCAAATCCTTGGACCGTTTTGACAGTTTCCACCGTATTCCGGGTGAATTGTCCGCGTAAGCTATAAAGTTGGATTCCAACCGGCCCCTTGAACGAACGTCCCGTTCCAACCGCCGGAGCAGTGGCGCAACCGGCCGCGATGCACGCGAGCCCGAGGACTGCCATTGCCGAATATCGCTTGAGTACTGCGAAATGTTTCATGTGAGTGGGAACATCTTGCGCGAACCATGGCTGCGGGCAAGGCGAGAAAACTACGCCAGCACCGATAACCCCGCGATCAGCCCCGCCAACCACAGGACCATTACGGCCCGGGGACGGCTCAGGCCGGCCCGGACCAAGCGGTGCGAAAGGTGATTTGTGTCACCCACCCAAAAGGGCTTGCCTGCCAGCGTCCGCGTGATGGTTACCGTTGCCAAGTCTGCCAATGGAACAATCAGCACGATGACGGGAATCAACACCGCCCACGGCCGTGGATCATGGAATTTCGACGAATAAAAATGAGGAAGGATGGCCAGCACCGACAGCATATAACCAATCAGATGACTGCCCGCATCACCCAGGAAGACCGACGCCCGGGGAAAATTGAAGGGAAGAAAACCCAGGGTGGCACCGCAGGTCACCGCCGACAGCGAAGCCACCAAGTATTCGCCATGGAGACCCGCATGGACGGTAAAAGCGGCAGCGGCGATGCAGGCCAGGCCACCGCACAAGCCATTCATATTATCGCTCAGGTTAAACGCGTTGGTGACCGTCACGATCCACAAGGCCGTCACCAGAAAACTGAAAGCAATGCTGGGGACAAACAAGGTGACTCTCACCCCTGCCGCGGCAACTAGAGACGCCACCGCCACCTGTCCCAATAGCTTCCAGGCCGGCCGCAGTTCGTGGCGATCGTCCCACCACCCCAAGACCAACATTCCTACGCCACCCAAAAGGATACTCGCGATTTCCCAGGCCCGCTTGCCAAAGCCATAGGCGAGTCGGTCGACGGCGACTGGATCCAATAACCGCAGCTTAATCGCCGCACAGCCGCCCAGGATCACAATCAGCATGCCAGTAAACACCGCCAGACCTCCCGCCAAGGGGATGGGTGTGGCATGGATCTTTCGCTGTCCCGGATCGTCCACCAAGCCCGTCCGCTCGCACCATGCCCGCCATAGGGGGAGACTTATGGCACTCCCCAACAGAGCCCCAACAAATCCCAGCAAATAGGCGTTTTGGGGAAAGTTCATGCGGGGGAGATTTTCTTTTCGGCCAACAGACGCAGATATAGTTCAGCCAAGCCTTGCACCATGGCCTCGATGGAAAAAGAATCCCGAACCGTCGCCCGGCCAGCTTGGCCCAATCGGATCCGTAAAGCTGGGTCTTGCTCCAGCCGGCAAAGGCGATCCGCCAGCCCTGTCATATCGCCCATCTTCAAAAGATACCCGGTCCGGTCATTGAGGCAAACCTCACCGGCCCCATCGCAATCCCAACTCATGACTGGACAGCCGCAAGCCATCGCCTGCGGCAACGCTCGCGGGAGGCCCTCGCGATGGGAAAGATGAACGAGTACGTCCATTAATTTAATATAGCGCGGCACGTCTCCCGGGGGCACCAAACCGGCGAAAACCACCGCTTTCCCCAAGCCCAATTCCTGGGCTTGCGCTTCAAACCTGGCCCGCCACGGACCGTCACCAACCAACAACAACTTCAGCCTGGGGATTCTGCGAATGACGGAGGCAGCGGCCTGCAACAACTCCTCGTGTCCCTTGAGTTCGAACAAGCGGGCGATTTTGCCCACCACAAAATCCCCCGGTTCCAATCCCAGTTTCCGGGCGAGGTGCGGATCCGCCTGCGCCGACAAGAAGGCGTGGAGGTCAAATCCACTAAAAACACGGGTATACTGGGACGGCCTCCCTATACCGGCGGCGAGGTACTGCGTGGCCATCGCATTCGCTACCACCACAAAATGATCGGTTAGACGTCCGGCGACGCGTTCCGCAGTTCGAAATACACCATTGGCCACGGGGCCCTGGAATGGGCCAAAACTAGGCCCATGAATCGTGTGTAGTACCAGGGGGACGTGAGCCCGCCGCGCAGCCAGCCGTCCCAGGATTCCAGCCTTGCCACTATGAGTATGGACGAGGTGCGGACGCCGACGCTGGAACTGTCGGCAAAGCGCGCGATAGGCGAGGAAATCGGTCCACGGGCGGACTGGCCTAATTAGTGAGGGCAGCAACGTCAGCAAGCCCGGTTCGCGGCTCACGGTGCTTTCAATGGAACCTTCCGCCCCCACCGTCGGTCCAGCAATCAGGTCGACGTCGAACTGCGGAAGCGCCCGTAGTCCCAGCACTGAGGAGACGGTATTTTCCTGAGCCCCGCCCAATATCAGCCGGGTGATGACATGACTGACACGCCAGGATCCTCCGCTCATCGCCCGCTCTTGAGTTCGGCGAGCCGCACCTCGGCGTTGGTGTATTCCGCGGTCGACTTGGGCGCCATCTCCAGATAGCGGGCCAGATGCTCCAACTCGTCCTTCTTTTCCGACTGCATCCGGGCGATGGCCGCCAAACCGAAACGAACCTGGAACGTGTCCCGACGTTTCATGAGTTGCAGGTAATCGCGTTTCGCTTCGGCAAAGTGGTTCAGCGCCAGGTTGCAGATGGCCCTATTCAGTCGGGCAATATCGTTGTCCGCGGACAGCTCAAGGACTCGGTCCAGGGCGCGTAACGCTTCGTCATACTTCTTCTGGCGCATCATCACCAGGGCCCGGCGAGCGGGAGCCCCCGACGAAGATTGAACGGCCTTCTCCCATTGGTCGACAGCGGCCAGCGATTTGTCGATCTTGCCCTGCACGAGATACAAATAGCTTAGGGCGTCATGAATACGTTCGCTCTTGGGATCCGCCGACCGGGCCGCCAACAAGTCTACCTCTGCGCCAGGGAGATCATTGAGTTGCGCGGCAACCGCAGCGGAAACCCGGTACCATTCACTGCGCTCGGAGGCAGTCCAATTTCCCCCTTCGGACTGCATGTGCATGGCCTGCAGAATATTGGTGGTATCGGGTAGTCTCCCGATACTCAAATAGGAATCGG
Organism: Candidatus Limnocylindria bacterium; assembly: GCA_035493435.1. Taxonomy (GTDB): domain Bacteria; phylum Verrucomicrobiota; class Verrucomicrobiia; order Limisphaerales; family UBA9464; genus DATJII01. The sequence goes on from DATJII010000053.1 coordinate 19,884, forward strand.
CCAATCCCAGATGAATCATTCGATCTGCTGGAGCCAAATCGGCGGCCCGTTTCAGGGCCACGACGGCACGACGGGAAAGTTCGTCCTGCTGCCGTAGGATCGATTGGGCGAAGTAATATAAGAAGACGGGTTCATCCACCGGTCCATAACGATCCAGCAGGCCCGGCTGGTTCTCCAGCGGCTTGTCTACGTCGGCGGGAAATGGCGTCTTTTTCATCAGGCACTCGTTGACCGCCAGGTTGACCTGCGCCGCCGCGTTCGCCGGGTAAACATTCGTGCTCTGCCGGAAGAGGTCCCGCGCCTCGGCCAAACGCCCCGCTTGTTGGAGCGCCACACCCGACGCATTTTGCAGTTTCGACCACGTCGAGGCGATGAATGAAAGGTTGGTCGCACCCGCGTCCATGGCTTTTCGCACGTCAGCCACCACGTTCGCCTTCGCCTTCCAATACGCGCTGAGCTTGTCGCATTCGCCGGGGGAAATCGGCGCGGGAATCAATTCCTTGGCGATAGATCCCTTGAACGTTACGCCGGTGGGGTGGAAATCGAGCCGTTCATTGAAGATACCGATGGTGGGGTTCACGTAGAACAGGCGATTCGTATCGGCCATGGTCGACGCCATCACCACCCATTCGCCCGCCACGTTCTGGGTGGCCTGGGTCGGTTTCGCTATGGCAGGCCAGTATTTGCCATAGGACTCGAAAAGGAACTGTCGGTATTTCTCGCTGGGAGCGAATTGCGTATTGAGGATCAAGTGTACCGGCCCGTCTGGCTGTGACTTGCTTCGGACCAAGGCGATGTAATAGCCCACGGGATCGTCCGCCAGGATCATGGCTGGCTGGCTGGGAAGATCCGCGTAGATGGCATCGCCTAACTCCCGCAACGGACCGCCGCTCTCCGCCTTCTGGATGGGTCCATTCCAGACCCAATTGAGGGCCGGAATCCCAATGCACGCCGCGAGTATGCCCACCGAAACCAACTGACTTATCTGCGTCAGGAAGGGGAATTCTCCCCGGGGCAGTTCTTTGGGCTTCGAAAATGCGACCAAGAGGTAATAGCCCGCGAAATAGCCCACCGCGACCGCGCCGGTGAAATAAAAAGTGAGCAACGACGGCGAAATGACAATGCGGCGGGGGCTAAACCGGCCATCGAGCATTACCCACATGCAGCCACCCAACCAGGCGATTTGCGCCAGGTGGAAAATGAACTGGGTCACCAAAGCTTCGATTGTTTTGTCCGCGAAGGGCTGCCACTTCACGGCGATCACCCCCAATGGGAGCAACATGATCACCGCGAACATTGAAATCCGTCCACGCGGGCTGCCGACCAGCGCATCCTTAATCCCGGAGAATTCCACGCCCACCAGCTCCCAGAATCCCTGCTCGTACCGATGCCCGGACACCGCGACGACTGGCATTACGAGAATCAGGCACGTTCCCAGAAGGCCAAAGGCGAAAAGCGGCAGCAGGAATTTCGGCCGGAAGAAGCTGAAGCCCATGGTCCAACCTAAAGCGCCTAACATCACCGGTCCGTACGCCACCAAAGCCGGGTTATTCGCCATGCCGCAGCCGTACACGAACGCCATCCGATAAAGACGCGCCTCGGAACGGTCCAAGCGGAATTCCGCCACGCACATCACGCAATAGGCGAACACCGTGAGGTCGATCATCTCGCCGGTAAACGCCGTGGCGTGCTGCCAGACGGTCAGGGCAAAGGCAAAAACGACCACCGCCAATACCGGCGGAACCCACGCGAGTGGAAGGGTCAGCAAACCAATTTCCGACCGTTCCCTGACCCGCTGGGAAATCGTCCGATTATGGGGAAGCAACGCCACCACCCGAGCCAACATCCAGACACAGGAGGCTCCCAAGAATGCGGTGAAAAGGTTGGCCGCCAGCGGGAAATTCGCGCCTGCAACCAGACGGAGCCCCTTTCCCACCAGATACACGAACGGATGTCCCATCGGCAGGGACCAATCCCATCCGGACGCCTGGATCACGGGAAACAGGCTGGCGGTGGTGACCCAGCGGCTGCCAGTCACCAGATACAAGGCCAAAGCCAGGGCCGCTAACAACCACGGCAACTTCCGGGTGACGAAGAGACGAGCAGGCATTGGCGTACTATCCATAGGCGAAAGAGGTTCAAAAGTGGGAGAAACGCGTCGTCATTGCAAAACGAAAAGGCTTTTGTCGCAAAGTCGTAGCGAAGGATTGATTCAGATTGGCCTTTCACCCGGCGTCCATTCATGGTTCAACCGGTGCGCGCGCACCGGTAGCTCAATTGGATAGAGCATTTGACTTCGGATCAAAGGGTTGCAGGTTCAAGTCCTGCCCGGTGCACCATTTCGTACTTTCACCCTTTGCGCCGCACGGCGCTAAAGTTGTTCCCGCCGCCAAATTCGCAGAAAAAGCCCGTAATTGCAGGAGGAGATCGTAGGGAGAGTCTGTTGCGAACGACACCTTTTTGCCGGAAATAGGATGGTTCGTTCCAATATTTCGAACCAGTTCTGCGAGGGTTCGTAGATCGGCGGCGGTTTCTGGTTTTCCTAGGGTTTTTAGGCTTTCTACGAGCTTTCGAGCAGGTTCGATCCATGTTCTGACGTAGTTTTTTTTCAATCGCTCTCTTTCGCCCTTGATGGCAGCTTTTTCGAGCAGGAGCGAGTCTTGCATAGGCTGAAAGCTTTCCGGGACTTTTATGTCACCACCCACCATGCAGCCGCGAGTGAGTTTATCGAGTTGCCGTTAAAGAGGCTCGAATTTCGCTTGAAGCACACTGAAAGCCGAATTGTATGCTTCGCACTCCTTGTCGGCTTCACAATCAATCAGAGCGAAAATCTGCGTGGCGTCGGAAGCGGTAAGTGCGAGAGGCGAGAGCAGCCCGAGCACTTGTTCGCGAACCTGGCCTTCGGCCAAATAAGGCTCACGGCACCCCCCCGTTTTACGGCTGCAGCGATAGTAGCGGTAGACGCATCCACGTCCTTTCGCCCATTGCGCACTTATCATTGAGTGGCAGGAACAGTGAAAAATTCCGCAAAACGGAAACTGATGCCGCTTGCGAGTCAGTCGAGGTTTGCTGCGTACCTTGAGTATTGTCTGAACTTGGTGAAAGAGTTCAACAGAAAGAATGGGGCGGTACTTCCCCTCATGGGACTTACCGAGCCACTTCATTATTCCAATGTACGTTGTATTGGTGAGAAGGTGGCGAAATGCACACTTCGACCATGGACGTCCCTTCCTGCTCACGACCCCCTGCTCTTGCAAAATGGTACTGGTCGCTTCAAAACCGAATCTGCACGTGGCGAATTTCCCGAAAAGAAGTCGCACCAACGGAGCCTGCTTGGGGTGCGAGGCGAGGTTCCCAGCGTTCCTATCGTACAAGTAGCTGAAAGGAGCGCGGTTGGACCTTCGCCCGCTTTCAAGCCGTGCCAACCTCCCTCGCTCCAGACTCTTCGCCATGCTGAACACGTTTTCGACGGCCATGAGGAGCCCCGCGGCGTCGGGATAGTATTGCCGTGTCGGCGTCCAGATGCATCGGGATCACTCCTTTTTGCAGAAGTCATTGCATACGTCCCCCATCAATGGGATTACGATACAATCGATCAATGTCCCAACAGAGAATTGCATTGGATTCTCCACGTTCAATGCGGTCGAGCATTTCATTGTATTTGGAATGTCCCGGGGCCTTGGCATTCATTGCTTCCTCAACCTTCATCAACGACCTGAAGTGTCGAAGATCGTGCGATCTTCCGGAGTGCACTCATCTGGGAAGGTAAACTCAGTTCTTGACGTTTACGCCACCTCGACGTCTTTTCTTGAAAGGATTGTCTGGCATATACCGAAAAGAGAAGGCCTCCATGAGGGTCATTTTTCATAGGCCAATCCCACCAAAAAACTCTGTGCTCAGGCAAGTCGAGAGGAGGGCTTTAGCAGAGAAAATTCATTGTATTCTGTATAAGTAACCGATGAAAAAGTGCATTTTTTGTGGTGTCAGTTTAACTGCTGAAAATCGATCTCAAGAGCATATCCTCCGATACGCTTTCTTAGAAAGGCTTGGGCACCTACGGACGCCCGTATCTCTCGCTTTTTCCGCTAAAGGGAACGCGATCCCATTTCAAGTTCGCAACTACCCCGCAGAAACAGTCAAAGCTGGAGATATTTGCAGACCATGTAACAACGGATGGATGAACTATCTTGATCTAGCTGTCGAAGACATCCTCTTCCGATTGGCCACGGGATGTATGCCCTCCGACGATATCAATGAAAACATGT
>DATJII010000054.1:0-14485 GCA_035493435.1 Candidatus Limnocylindria bacterium
CGCCGCCGCCGCCTCCTCCGCCTCCTCCGCCTCCTCCGCCTCCTCCGCCTCCTCCGCCGACGCCGCCGCCGCCGCCGCCTACGCCGCCGCCGCCGCCGCCTACGCCGCCTACGCCGCCAATAAAGCCCCTGAGAATAGAAACTATCGAAGACCAATGAGGCAGGCCATTGGGGAGGATATTGAATTGGTTCAAGAATTTCTGGATAAAAAACGGCCTCCCGAGGAAGCGATAAAATTACTGGCCATTCCCCTTTGGCCGAAAGGGGCCGAACAGTTTATTGACGTGGAGCGACTAACCCATCAATGGGCTGGGGCGTTGTCCACTCTTTCATCAGACCGAGAGAGTGATCGTGTCCGGGCTCAGGAAGCCATTCGCATCTATAGAGGGTTTGTGTCCGGCCACCCTTGCTGGAGGGATATTCTCGGAGCAGAGCTTTTCGCCAGGAAAGCGCATTTATTGGAGGTGCGGCAGCCGGGGCATCTGGATGATCTGTTGAAGGCAGTTCCACGACCGGAGTGGGCTCTGGCCATTGCCAGAGCAGCGTGGATCAATCCGATGGCCTTGCCGTTGGCGGAACATTTCTCGACGGCCAACCTGAACATAGCCTTAGGGGAACTTGCCGGGAGCACGCTGGCTGAGGTATTGCCCCATCTGGCACAACTTTCAGGTGAATTGGAGCCGAACTCGTTATGGGAGGCGTGGTTTTCCGCCACTCAAATTCCAACCGAGAGGCCTCCCCAAGGGCCCAAAATGAATGAGACACTCAAGGCGTAAGAATGGCTGCCGCTCTGGAATTGCCCCTTTCACTCTGTGCGCTGAGTTCCCGGATCCAGCGTGGCGAAGTGGTCTTCTTTGTGGGGGCGGGGTTCTCGCTGGACAGCGAAGGACTCAGTGCCGAGCGGTTGATGCGCCGCCTGCTGCTTCGTCTTGTGGCTTTGGATCAACTGCAGCCTGAAGATGAAAAGGGGCGAGCCTTCAAGCAACTGGCTGGCATGTTCCAGGTGCCAGAATCGATGGCTAAGATCGCCGTTAACCCTTCCGAAATACAAAAACTAGCCTTCCGTTACTACGAAGTGAATGAGTGGATGTGCCGAACATATGGAAAATTAATCCAATCCGGTCTTGCCAGCAGCCATAAGGATTTTGCTGCTGAACTTCTGAGGGCTGAACAAAAAATAGTAGTTGAAGTCATTACCGCGTGCCAACTGCAAGACGCTAAAACTCATCCTGCCAAAACGTCTCCCGTAAAAAAAAGGCCGAAAGGTAAAACGCCAAGAGACAACTTAGCTGGCAAATGGACACAAGAACATTTCGACCCCGTTCCCGAATCGTGGTGGGATCCAGATAGCCGCAATCTGGCGGTGCACGATCCGGACGGAATGGGAAAACTAGTCTTTGTCCAAACCCTGGGTTTCCTCGATCCCAAAATAATGGCCGGGGCGGTGCTTTCGCCTAAAAAACGGTGGTCCTTGCACGAGATGGAACGGGCGTTCGCAGGCAGATTGAAGGCCCGGCATCACGTTCTCGCCCGGCTGGCCCGAGAAGGTTTTTGCCCCACTCTATTGACCACCAATTTCGACCTGCTCCTGGAAGGAGCCATGCGATTGACGGGGTTTGAGTATGGTGCTCTGGAAAGCGAGGCTGCCAAAGCGCCCGAGTTAAAGGACAACCTGACCTCCATACCCTGGTTTGATGTCATTGGTTCCCCGCAGGCCTTCTTTCGGCGAGGGAAGGCGTATCGAGCGGCAACGGTGCTGAAGATCCACGGTTGTGCCGGACGCCTTCGAGAGTTGGATATTCCCAAGGGGATCAGGGGACAGGTTGAGTACCTGAAGCAGGTTGTTTATACCTATCGTGAGATCCAAAACTGGCGTGACGATTCGTGGGCAGCGGACCATTTGCGGACCTTGCTTCGCACCCGGACCATGGTTTTCGCCGGTTACAGCACCGCAGATCCGGTATTGCATGATACCTTTCGCGGCATCTACGAAGAGATGGCCCGCAAGGCGGTGGGCACCGATGGGGCCAATGGCGCCACTTCCTGCCAAGAGGACGCGGCGCCCGCCTATTTTCTCGCCTATAGTCCGGATGATTGCTGCCAGGAGTTTCATGGCAATGAAGTGTTGCGCTCGGCCAGCCGTGCCGTTGGTGGAAAAAGCATCGATTCAACGATCAAGGATCATCCCAACTATCTCCGTTTTGCTCCTTCGTGGAAACACGACTCCAGCAACCTGAAGCTGGATGAAATGCTCTCATGGGTGCAGCACGAAATTCTGCGAAACCAGCAACGGGCCGCCCTGAAGACCGAACTTTCCCATTTGATTGCCCGGCTGGATCGTCGGCGTCCGGCCTCCGAATGCGGGCGGATTATAGCGGGGTTCGATCAATTGGTTTTGGAAGAGGTCAAATCGATCAAGGGGGCTGGCTGCCCGTCAAAGTCACGCCTGGTATTAAAACGCGCTCTCGCCTGGTCCCAGGGTTTTCACCATGCCTTGCGGCGGGAATGGGCGCGGGGTCTGCTGTTGGGAAGTTCGCCGGGGAAATTTGCCGTGGTGGCTGATCTTGATTGCCCGACCTGGTATTATCCCGCAAGCGAACGGCCAGAGTGGACTGCGTGGAGCGCGGTGGTGGAACTCGCATTGCGCCAGCTTGGCCGGCTGGCACTGAAGGTGTGGTGCGGGGCTGGTAAACCGGAGAAGGGAGTGGAGATAAATGACCTCGACCCGGTGCAGGCGACCCACGCTCAGCGTCCAAGTATATTTATACAACGGCATCCCGGGCCGGCTGCGCCCGTGATGTCCCTGACGTTGCAACTCCGAGGCTTTGACCGGCCGGGGCAAAGCCCGCGGCTGCCGGGAAATCCGTCGAGGAAAGTCATCTGGATGCACGCGGATGATGCGACGCCCTGGCGCACTGGCACTGCGCCTGCCCAGGAAGGCTGCCGTTACGGAAAGGACTACTGGCGTCCCCAACCCTGCGCCGCCGATCTGTGGCACTTGGCTCTGAATACCCCTGGCACAGAGACCGCGGAACAGATCGTTTGCCGATTGTTGATGAACTGGCCGAACCCTCTAGCTTTCCATGACTCCTGATATCGCCCGTTCGTTGCATTCGTTTTTGGCAAAGGGCTGTCGCCTCAAGCCGATCAAGGCGGAAATTGAAACCTTCCTGGAGGGAAGCGATGACCGAGGTTTCAAGCTGGCCTCTTCTGATGAGAAATCGAAATCCCCTCTGAAGCTCATGGTGGAAGGCCATTTCGAGGTGACCTGTGACGGTCTGGTGATCGATCGGAAACTGGGCGCGCTGGGTTTGATTCAAGTTCTCGACTGCCTGAATTTCATCCGGCCCCTGGCCGTAAAGGAGAAGATCGTTCCGATGCTGGAACAAGCGGCCCACATCCGGCATATTTTGGGGTTAAAACGAACGGAAGCGGTTGATCCCTTGGCCGCCTACTTGCCAGTGGTGGAAGTGGTTTTGATAGCGTGTGCCCCGGCCCGCAAGCACGGAATGGTATTGGAAGCATTGCGTGACGGCTTGCGGGAATGCCTGCAGGATAGTGGGCTCCTGCACTCGGTTTCGGTGAACCTGGCGGTACTGGAGGCCGGACGCGCAAGGGATCCCCGATCGACGGTCAAACTGCGACGAGCTTTTTGCTGGTTATTAACCTCCACCGCCAGGTGGTTTAATCGGATGGGTTCCCCCCATTGTTCGCCGATTTCTTGGGATCGATTGGAACTCGATAATTTTCGCACCCCAGGAAAACGGCGGTGGCAAAGGTCGGGCTCACAGCGTTTGCATGTGTTTCACGGGCCCAATGGAAGCGGAAAATCGAGCTTGGCGGAAGGGTTCGAATTTGTCGTCACCGGCAACAGCCTGCGTCTGCCAAGTTCCACCCTGGTACCCGACCCCAAGGAACGGTTCAGGTCTCTAGTCTGTGGCCGGCATCCCAACAAGGGCGCCAGGGTTTCTTTAGTTCAGGGAGATGTCTCTGTCATGGCGCGACATGTGGGGCGCGCCAAACCGGATGACACGCCCGCGACCAAAGGTTTGCACGGCGGCAGCCTGCGCCTTGAGCAGCAGCTATGCGATAAGCTGGCCCGCGAAAATGCGACGACTCGTGCGCGTCTCTGGATGGAGACGTTTTTCGGGGATCGGGACAAACAGCGTCTAAGACGTGCCGAAGCAGGAGAGACCCTTCTGGGCGCCATCGAGCAATTAGAGCCCGGATTGACGCCTCACGGTAAAGAAACAGCTGTCAAGGCGTTGGTTCATCACGCTGAAGCTCTTTTGAGTGGCAAGTCCGTAACGGTCGGCCGTTTTCTAGGTCGTTTTGGTGTTTTGGCAGGGGAAGTTGCACGAAAATCGCCGGGAGCGGACGGGCTTCATTTGCCGGTGACGCTGGCCGCCAGACTTGAGAGTCCTTCGGATGACCGAGCGGAAGTGAATCGTTGGTGGTCACTGCAACGCGATGAACTCGCCAAACGGTTGAGTGCTTCACTGGAACATGATCTGGAGGAATTGGCTCGTTGGGAATCGGCGAACCTCCCGGAATTAGGGAAGTTGCTAAAACGGCTGGGACAGGATGTTTTTGGTGATTCTTCGTCCTATGCCGCTCTGGGCGATCATGAGCGCCGGGTGGCCTACGATCGATGGCTTCACACCGTCGCCCTAAGCGATCTGCTCGAAAAGGCGCTGGCGATTGCCGGCACCTTTCAACATGCCTCAGAACCCGCTCGAGCAGCCATCGCGGGCCTGGTGCCCTCCCTGTCGGCGGAGCGAATTCGTGACCAATTGAAGTCGATTCGGGAAGAGCGTGACGGATTGCGGCAACGGCTGGGTGCTCTATCAAATCGCCCCGGGGCGGGAGACCACACGAAAGCACGTCATCGGACGGATTCGATAGAACTAGGACAGTTTCTTGACGCGGTGCGAGCCGGCACGTTCGAACCGCTGCTGGGGCGTGACCACGAATCCGCCTTGCGCGAGGCTTTCGACAAGCGGCAGTTCCTCTCCTTGGCAGATTTCTCCGTGGGCGAGGAAGGATGGACGCAGCGCCTGATGGCGCTGTTGCGGGTGAGGGAGGGAGTGCTCGCGAAGAGAGGCGACGCCATCCTCGCCAAAGTTTCTGTGGGGAAGAGTATTCGTGAAGAGGCTCACAAGCGGGCCAATGCAGTAGTGGAACTCATTACGCGCGCACTTGACGTTGCCACCTTTGAATCGAAGGCTGCCGAGGATTTTTTCGCGCAGTTGCAGTCCAGTGAACTCGGCGCCGCCATCGACGAATTGGTGGCAGTTTTGACGCCTGCCCGGTGGGCCTATGATCCCATCAAGACCTGTCTGAGCCTTTCTCCGGAAGGCAAAACGGCCGACGAGAAATTAGAATTCAAGGCCCACGATATGGACGTGGCCCAGATTCTCAATACGGCGGAACTCAATGCACTTTCCCTGACGCTTTACCTCTTGTGCGCTCCCCGGGTCGACAACCCGTATCGCGTGGTATTCCTGGACGACCCGCTCCAGAATATGGACGAACTCACGGTCATCACCGTGGCCCGGTCTCTGGCGAGATTGATGCGCCTGTGGAGTGGGCATGAGATTTTGAAGCAGTGGCATTTCGTGCTGCTGCTCCACAGCGAGGAAGATTGTGAGCGTATTTTGATCGAAGCCCCTGCGGCTTTTTATCGGATTCCGTGGATGGCTCCCTTGACTACTCCGGAGACGAAGGAAGACCAGGTGGAGATCATTGAAGAAATTCCGTGCATCGGTGGCGGTGCAGGGACGCTTTTCAATCTGCAAGGGTTTTTGACGGGCAAATGATGCGAGATCGGGGAATTTGAAGGACAGACCGGCTGGGGCCTTGCTAGTTTTCTGCCCATCTTCCATGAAACGGACCCCGACATTTGGCGCCGTTCGCTTCGTAGCGGGCGTCTTGCTCATACTGTTCCGGTGCCTTTCCGGTTGTGCCTCCGAGTCGTGGGCCGATCCGCGACTAGCCGTCACCAACGGCTTGGAATTCTGGTTCGATGCGTCCCGGCAGAATCCGGCGCGGTTGGCGCTGGGGCGGCCAGCTTTGAAATCGTGGAGTGATGGGGCGGACTATCTGTTTGATGGCTCGGGACATCGGCGGGACTTGGCTCAGCCGTTCGCTGCGCAACGACCGCGGTTTCGGCAGGAATTCAGTGGGGCGATGCTGTCGTTTGACGGCCAGGATGATTCTCTTTTTTTCAACGGGACCGGGTTAGCCTCATCGAATCTGACCGTTTTCGTCGTGGCCGCTCCGACGGCAGCGGGTGGGTTTCAAGGTGTTGTTGCCCTGACTGCCGCAGGGCAGAACGATTATCGCAGCGGGTTCAATCTGGATTGGGGTGGCGCGGCTTCAACGAACTTGTCCACGGTTAATTCTGAAGGTGCCGGTTTTTCGGGGGAGCGCAATTTGCTGGGTGGAGCCGTGGCGATGGGGCGGTGGCATTGCTTTTGTGTCTCAGTAGACGAAGGCACCTCCGGAGTGACCCTGTCAATTGATGGGCGGTCGAGTGGCGCCCGGGAACGGAGCCCTGGATTGCTACGTTGGGATGAATTCACGTTAGGTGCTCGCAAATACTCCAACACGGATTCCCAACCCTCGATCCAAAGTTATTTCCGGGGCGACTGGGCGGAGACGTTGGTCTATAGCCGGGTTTTGAGCGAGGCGGAGCGGCACTCGGTGGACGAGTATTTGCGGCGGAAGTATCTGGCGCTGCTGGGTTCCGCGGCCAGTGTTCCATCGGCGATGACGGCCATGAGCAATCCGCCTCCCGTGCAGGTGTTGATACCCGGCTTTGCCGCCGAGCCCCTGCCGGTGGACTTGAATAATATTAATAATGTGGCGTATCGCCCCGACGGGGTTCTGGTCGCCTCGGGTTACGATGGCCGGGTTTGGCTGATACGCGATACCAACGGGGACGGGGTCGAAGATAAGGCGGAATTGTTTTGGGATAGCCGCGGCGACATACGCGCACCGATCGGCATGGCGTTGACGCCTCCCGGATATGCGCGCGGAAATGGAGTATTCCTGGCGGCCAAGGACAAGGTGGTATTGCTGGTGGATACCAATCGTGATGATCGGGCGGATGCCCAGATCGTGGTGGCGACATGGACTGAACGGAGCGAACAGCAAGGGGTGGACGCCTTGGGCGTGGCGGTAGCGCCGGACCAAAGTATCTACTTCAGCCTTGGTGCGGCAAGTTTCACCGACGGCTATGTAACCGACCGAACCACCGGTCGTTCCCGGTTTCCCGACCTTAAGGAACGCGGCACGATTCAGCACGTTTCGGCGGATTTCTCGAAACGCGAGACGGTTTGCACGGGTATACGTTTTGCGGTTGGCATGGACTTTAACCGGAACGGAGACCTGTTTTGCACCGATCAAGAAGGCGCGACGTGGCTACCCAACGGCAATCCCTTCGATGAGTTGCTGCAAATCCAGACCGGGCGGCACTATGGATTCCCGCCGCGCCATCCCCGTTTATTGCCCAACGTCATCGATGAACCTAGCGTGTTCGATTACGCGCCGCAGCATGAGTCGACCTGTGGCCTGCATTTCAATGAATCGATCGCGGGCGGTCCGGCGTTTGGCTCTCCACTCTGGGCGGGCGACGCCTTGGTAAGTGGATATTCGCGCGGCAAAATTTGGCGGACCAAACTGGTCAAGACGGCGGAGGGTTATGTCGCCGATTCGCAGTTGATGGCCACGCTCCAACAGTTGGTTGTCGATACTTGCAATTCTCCTCGCGGCGATCTCATCGTGGCAGCCCACTCCGGCAAGCCGGACTGGGGAAGTGGCCCGAACGGGAAGGGGACCTTGTGGCGAATACACCGGGCGAATACTAATGCGCCAATACCGGTGGTGGTATGGAGCGAAAGCGCGACTGAAGTCAGGGTCGCGTTCGATAGACCCGTGGAGGGCTGGGACGCGGAGTTCGTCGCTCGCAATGCACGATTGGAGGCTGGTGAATTCGTGTTCCCCGGGGATCGATTCGAGGGGCTGTGGCCGGGGTACCAAGTCGTGCATCACCAGAAATCCCAGCCTCGTTTTCTTATACCGGTCCAATCGGCGTCGTGGATGTTTGGGAATCAGGTATTGGCCTTGCAGACAAGTGAGCGGCAGCAAGCCCTGCACTACGCAGTGACGTTGAGTGCGCGGGAGGGGCAAACGACCGATCTGGCGGCTAATCTCAATGGCTTAATTGCCGAGTGGTGGCCGGACGTGGCGGGTGCCAGTGTCTTGAAATCGACCGTGTTGCCGCACCTGGATTTGGCCGTGGCCCAGGAATTGACCCGGGGCAGCGCCGAGCATTTCGCCTGGTTTCAACATGCCCTCAGCGAAAACGGCCTACTCCGCCTGTCGGGGCAATTAGATCTCTACGAGATGCTCCAGCCTGCGATCCAGCCTGGAGCGTCCGTGGATTATACTCGTCCACCTGAGATCGTCACCGTCCGGTTTCGGGCTACCCAGCCGTTTCGCCTCTCGGGCATGAATGTGGCGGTGACCGAGCTTGCCTCGCAACCTGCCGAGGAAGGCTGGCAAGCGGCGGAAGTCACCCTGACTAATTCCACGGTCCATTGGCTGTCTTTTGCCTGGGACATCCAACGGGAAGGAGGCGCCATGAAAACTGCCATCGCCTGGAAGACAGCGGATGATTCATCGCATTGGCGGGCCTTTCCCGTGCGTCGTTTTCTATTGCCTTGGGTAAAGCCGGTCACAGGTGAGGCTCCGATGCTGGCGTCCGGATCGGCGCCCGAGATTGCAGGGGGCAATTGGCTGCACGGTCGAAGGTTGTTTTTCAGTGACAAGCTCGGTTGCGCCCGGTGCCATACGATTCGCAATGAAGGTGGTCGCGTAGGGCCCGATCTATCCAACCTCATCTACCGCGATTATGCGAGTGTCCGGAAGGATATAGAATTTCCCAACGCCGCCATCAATCCCGACCATGTAGCCAGTCTCATCGAAACGACTGACGGCGAATTGCAGCTCGGAATCGTGCTCTCCGAAGCCAATGGCGTGCTGGCGGTCGCCGATGCCTCCGGTATAAGAAAGTCCATTTCCCGTGTTTCGGTGAAGAGCCTGAAGCCTGCTCCGCAGTCCTTGATGCCGGAGGGGCTTTGGGCTGCCCTGACTTCTGAAGAACAGCGTGACCTGATGACCTTCCTGCTATCGGAACCGCTGGCGCCTCACCCCGTTGCCTTGAGTTTGCAGGGATTGTCGGCACCGCGGCCGCGAGCCAAGGCGGAGTATGCCTCGCTGATTCCCGAAGCAGGGAAGGGTGGGGCCGCGGGAACTGCTATGAAGATTATACTCTGTGCCTCGCCGAAAGATGCGGGCCATAGCCAGCCTGGTTTCCACGACTATCCCCTCTGGCAGGAGCGCTGGACCAAACTGCTGGCTTTAGCTGACGGGGTGAGCGTCGAGAAAGCAACCTCGTGGCCAAGCAAAGAAAAATGGGCGACTGCGAATGTCGTCGTGTTCTACCACGACAATCCCGCGTGGCAGGCCAGCCTGGCGCCTGATCTCGATGCCTTCCTGAAACGCGGCGGAGGACTGGTGTTCCTGCACTGGAGTCTCAATTCCTATAAGGATAAAAACGAATTAGCAGAACGCATCGGTCGCACCTGGGCCGCCGATTCCAAGTTCAAGTATGGCCCCGAAGAGCTGCGATTTTCCGCCAGCCAAATCGTTGCGGGGTTCAAGACTTCACCTTTCGTTGACGAAGCCTACTGGAAACTGTCGGCACCCGTGGGCGACCTCCAAACCTTGGTTGAGACAGCAGAAGACGGCGAAATGCAGCCCCAAGTGTGGACCAAGACCGCAGGTGCAGGACGGGTTTTCGTCTGCATTCCCGGCCATTTTACCTGGACCCACGACGATCCACTCTATCGTGTCCTCGTGTTGCGCGGAATCGCCTGGTCCGCCGGGCAGCCCTTGGATCGCTTGACGGAATTGGCGCCGGTGGGCGCGAGGTTTGGGGATTGAGTGAATTCGTGACTGGAAATCGCCGAACGGCTTACGCTGCGAAAAAGGCTCGCACTTGTGCGATGACGTGCTGGACCTGCTCATCCGTCAACTCCGGGTACATCGGCAGGGGCAGGATCCGGCGTGAGGTTTCTTCGGCCACCGGGTAGTCACCGGTTTTCCAACCTATATCGGTGTAGCACTTTTGCAGGTGGAGGGGCTGGGGGTAGTAGATAAGGGTAGGGACGCCGTTGGCGGCGAGGTGGGCCTGGAGTTCGTCGCGGCGGTCGCTCAGGATGGCGTACACGTGCCAGACGTGGCTATTGCCGGGCGCGGCGAAGGGCGTCTGCACGGGTAAGCCTGCCAGTCCGGCGGTATAGAGTTCGGCGATCTGGCCCCGGCGGTGGTTCCACGCCTTCAGGTGCGGCAGTTTGACCCGCAGGATCGCGGCCTGCATTTCGTCGAGGCGCGAATTATATCCGTGCAGATCGTGGTGATAGCGGCGTTCGATGCCGTGGACCCGCAGCATCTTCAGCCGCTTGGCCAGGGCCTCGTCCTGGGTGATGCACATGCCGCCGTCACCGTCCGCGCCCAAGTTTTTGGTGGGATAGAAACTCAGGCACCCAATGGCACCGATTCCCGCCAAAGAACGCCCCTGCCACGAGGCCCCAATCGCCTGCGCGCAGTCCTCTACAATGTGCAACCCGTGTTTCTCAGCTAAAGCCAAGAGCGATTCCATCGGTGCCGCCTGGCCAAAGAGGTGGATGGGGATGATCGCTTTGGTTCGTGGGGTAATCCGCCGAGCCACATCGGCCGGGTCCAAAGTGAAATGTTGCCGATCAACGTCCGCGAAGACGATCTTGGCGCCGACTTGATGGATTGATTCGGCGGGAGCGATGTAGGTGAAAGGCGACGTGATGACTTCGTCACCCGGACCGATATCCAGTGCCCGCAAGGCCAAGGTAAGGGCATCGGACCCCGAATTGACGCCCACGCCGTATTTGGCTCCGCAGTAGGCCGCTACTTCTTGTTCCAGGGCGGCCACGCTGGGCCCCAGAATGAAATGGGAGCGGTCTATCACTTCCGTGACGGCCGCGATGAGTTCCGCGCGCAGAGACTTGCTCTGCGCGCCGGGATTGAGGAATGGCACCTGCATCGAAAGGCCGTGGAATACCATTCCCTCCGGCCCGCCACGAGGCGAAAATCAACTACTTCAGGACCGCTTGATGGAATTCGTACCAGTCGTCGAGGTTGTTCAGCGAGATGGCGTCAGGGAACACGCTTCCGTCGTCAGGAATACCGTTGGCGGCGAGAATGCTTTTCCGGACCTCGTCGGTGTGAATGTATCCAGCGATCGCCACATTCGACTTGTGGATGTTTCCGGGGGTCAAATCGACGCCCGGTTGGGCCTTGATCCAGGCTTCGAATTGGGGGTAGGTCGGCTTGGCTTCAGCGATGTATTTCTTAACCGCATCTTCCTTGAGGCCCAGGGCGCTAACGACCATGGAATCATAGCCTTTGCCGCAGCCGGGATAGCCGGGAGCGATCTTGCCAGCGGCTTCCAGTGAGGCCTTAAGCCAAAGACGGGGCAGGTGAATAACGCCGAGAGGACCAGCGACGCTGGAACTGATGAGTGGAACGTAAGTTGTCATAAGAGAATGGCCAAAGATAATGCCAAAACCTTTCCCGGAAAGAAAGGTGAATGTCGAAATCGAGCTTGCTTTCGGACAGTCAGTTGCGTGGAATCATCGCGATCCCATAAGTCGCTGAGAACCCCGGGCGGGTGTCGTTGCCTCGCCTTGCCGCAAGGCCTCTCGGCAAAAATTCAGAATGCTCCATTCCATGAGTACCAAACCGTTTAACGGGCGCGCGCTCCCGCCGTCCGAATCCTCCCTGGGCGCGACCCTGGGCGCCCTTGCGCGCCGCATGGCCCGCGCCATCCATCCTAAGTTAGGTCTATTGGCCGCTGGCCTGCTGCTTACGGGACTGCCCGTGGCCCAGGCGCAGATTACGAATGTCGTCTTCTTTGACGATTTCGAAGCCGCGAGCATCGATCCCGCCAAATTGGTTCCCGCCGCTCCCGTTTTCGAAGGCGGAACTGGCGATATAGCCGCCACCCAAGCCGGTGGCGTCGTCGAGTTCACGGGCACGGTCAGCCAGCAATGGTGGGCCGGGGCGACCCTCAAAGTGGTTCCCACCTTCCAGGTTTCAGACGAAGCCAACGTGGCGGTGTCCGTGGATCGCGTGCTGGAAAATGGCGTGGGCACCTCCCAGCGCAGCGCGCTGTGGATCATGGATTCCACCCAGAACTACTACGTGCTCTTCGCCGAGAACAAGGGCGAAAACCACTGGCAGTATAACCGCAAGATCAACGAGGCGGGCGATTCGCCGACCGGCGGCGGAGCGACCATTACGGCTTTTGACGCCGCTGATGGCCCCTATATTGATGGTGGACTTCACGTCATGAAGGCGATCGCCAATGGCAAGACAGTGAAGCTTTACTTAGACGACCTGTTGGGCGCCGAGGTGAAGTTCCCCTTCACCAACCTCGTGTTCCACATCGGCAGCTATGCGCGAGCCAATGGCGATACGGCGGATACCACCTTCGATAATCTGAAGGTTGAGACCATCGGCGCCGCCACCTTCTCGACGCGGTCGCTCACGCTCACCAGCGGTCAGACGGTCAATAATATCACTGTGAAGATCCCAGCCGGAGCCAATGCCACCACGCCGGTCCAACTCCGGGTGGTTAGCAGCGATCCGTCGGCCGTGTTACCTGTTGGCGCCGTTGGCGGAACGTTGACGCTCACCTTCCCAGCGGGCGGGAGCAACACCAAGGATATCTCAGTGCAAGCGCTCCAGGTGGGCGGCAGTCAATTCACGCTGCAAAACGACATCGGGTTGGCGGCGGGAAACGCCTTGGACGTCACTGTCATTCCCGGGCCTGGCATCCAATTGCAGGATGATTTCGTGGGAGACACCCTCGACGCCACCAAGTGGGTGGTGAACAACGCCGCCTTCGAAGTGGGCGTGGGAACGTTCACGGCCGGTCCTGCCGATGGCAGCCTGACGCTGGGTGGTACCTTGGACATCGACCAGTACTGGGGTGGCATCTCGGTCAAGACCGTCAAAAGCTATACCGCCACCAAGGACCTGCCCCTGGTCGTCGACGTTGATCGGGTGTCGATTGATCCACTTTCGAGCGATGGCGTGACTGATAGCACCGCCGTGCGTTCCGGTGTTTTCCTGACTACGGGCGATCGTTCCAAGTTCCTCTTCTTCGCTGAGAACTACACAGAATCTGGCTGGGAAGTGAATTTAAACCCGGGCAATCCGACGGGTGGCGGCACGAGCATCGCTGCCTTTGCGGCGGCGAGCGATACCGGCTCCCACCATATCAAGTTGGTGTCCGATGGCGACACCACCGAGGTCTTCCTGGATGGCGTCTCTGGCGGTCGTTTCGCGTTTCCGGTGAGTTCTGGAATCTTTGTTGAGCTCGGTGCTTATACCCGCGCCCTGGGTGATTCCGTGGTCGCGAAGTTCGACAAGGCGAAGATCGAAAACGTCCTGCCATGTATCACGGTGGCTCCGGCCGGCATCCTTGCGGTTGCCGGACAAAACACCAATACCGTTACGGTCACGGTGCCGAAGCTGTTGAATGCCACAGCCAACGCAACGGTCACGGTGGCCAGTTCGAATCCGGGCGTGGCGGTACCGGCCGGTGGAACGGGTGGCAGCTTGACTCTCACCTTCCTGGCAGGAGGTGCCAGCAGCCAATCGTTCCAGGTGAACGCCTTGGCCGCCGGTACGGCTACCTTCACCCTTTCCAATGGTTTGGGAGCGTGCGTGGATGGCTCGGTCGATATTACCGTAACACCCGCTCCGTCGGTGCTCCTCTCGGACACCTTTGACACCGGTTTCGACGCCCTAAAATGGATCATCGACGCCCGGCCTTTGGTGGACGGAACCGCCACCGCGGAATCTGGAATCACCTCGGTCGATGGCGTCTTGAACATCGCGGTCGTGGCGGATGTCTCGAACTGGCCTGGCCTGGGTCTGTTGTCCGCGCAGAGTTTTGCTGCGGGCCCAACCACGCCGTTGCTGTTCGACATCGACCGCGTGAAGCTGGACTACGTTCTCGTTACCGGCACGGGCGCGAAGGAAAGTGCCGGGGTCTGGGTGATGGACACCAATAACGGAAACTATGTGTTCTTCTCGGAATACGTGACCCACGATGGCACGGAAAACGGCTGGCGATATAACCGCAGCATCGGGCAGGCCGGGGATACCCCGGTAACCGGCGCGGGGGTGAAGATCGCGGCTTTCGAAGGCCCCCAATATAATGAACAGGGCCGTCACCACGTGAAAGTGGTGGTCAATGGCGCCAGCGTGAACCTCTACCTCGACGGCGTGTTTGGCGCCACGGTGCCGTTCCCCAGCACCAATGGCCTCGTCTTCGGCTTCGCCAACCATGTGGCGGCCGCGACCGATACGGT
>DATJII010000055.1:0-25342 GCA_035493435.1 Candidatus Limnocylindria bacterium
CCGGGAAATGAAGCTGGGCCGGGGCCTGTTCAGCGTCTTTAGGCAGGGCACCGACTCTGAAGGTGGCGGGGTGGTTTATGGGATTGATGACGAGGAGAGCCGCCTCAATGTCAATGTGGCGGATACAAACCAACTTTCGAAACTGCCGGGCATGACACCTGACGTGCTGGCCGCGATTCTCGATTGGCGGGACGGCGACAGCGCCGTCAGCCCGGGAGGAGCCGAGGCCGAGTATTACGGTTCACTTCAACCTCCTTACATGCCACGCAACGGCCCGTTGCAGACCGTCCGGGAATTGCTCATGGTCCGCGGTGTTTCCCAGGATCTCCTGTTTGGCCCCACCAATGGAGTGCAGCCCGCGATGGCCCCGCGCGACAATAGTCCCCAGCTCAAGCCTTCCGGTGGAACCGGGGCACAATATGGCTGGGCGAACGTTTTAACCGTTCATTCCCGCGTCCGTAACGTGACGGTATCGGGCAATGACCGCGTGAATATACAAACGGCCGATGAACAATCCCTCACGGGCATCAAGGGCATCACGACCGATATTGCCAAGGCAATCGTGGCTTCGCGCGGGCAGAACCAATTGCAAAGCATCGCGGACCTTCTCGATGTCACCCGGCAACAGAACGGAGGGCAGAATCAACGCCCGGGAAACGGCCGCGGAAATCAGAACAACCCCGGCCAGGGTGGCGGTGCGCGGCTGATCAGCGAAACACTGCTGCAGGACATTGGCGACGATGTCACGGTGAGCAACGACCGCAACCTGGAGGGGGCCATCAACGTGAATACGGCCAGCGTGGACGTCCTGGCAACACTGCCGGGTGTGGACCGGCAACTGGCCTCGCAAATTATATCCTACCGCCAGTCGACCGGGTTTTTTGTCAATGTCGCTGGACTGCTAAAGGTGCCGGGACTCAGCAAGGATATTTTCAAACAAATGGCGCCCATGGTGAGCGCCCGGTCGGAGACCTTTCGGATCTTGAGCGAAGGACGGGTGACCTCCACGGGAACCCGGCAACGGATAGAAGCCATCGTGCGCATCGGTGTCAGCGATGTGTCCACGGTGGCTTATCGGGAAGATGATTTATGAAGGGGTTGGATTTTACCAATTCACCGGCGGTGTTTCTGGAGATCACGCCGAACGCCCTCCGCGCCCTCTCGGGTACGGAAGGATTTGACCTCCCCCTCGAACGGGGTGCGGGCGGGCGGTTGACCCAGGCTGTGCGGGACCAGATCGTGGACCGGCTTCAGAAACTGGCTCATCGCCAGGCCTGGCAGGGGCGTGCACCCGCCTATTGCGCGATTCCATCGCGAGGCGTCTCGTTTCGTCGCCTGGCTTTGCCGCCAGTCCCCAAGGAAGAAATCCACCGCGTCCTGCAATTGCAGATCGAAAATGAATTTCCTCTTCCGCCTGAGGAGCTGGCGTGGGGCTACCGTCTGCTGCCGGGACGGGACTCCAAGAAGCGGGAAGTCCTGGTTGCCGCCGTCAAAAAGGAATCGGTCCAGGAATACGCTGACTTGCTCACCACAGCCGGGTTGGCGCCGATCTTTACCCCCGCCCCGCTAGCCCGCGCGGGATTGTGCCCCTCGTCCGTTGGAACCTGCGCAATGCTGGATGTTGGCGATGTGGCCTCCGAGTGGATGGTATTTGCCGAGGGATTGCCCAAAACCCAGCGAAGCCTGCAATGGGGTGAAGCAATATTAATAGGCGCCCTGCAGGACGCCCTGGGTATTCATCGCGCGGACGCGACCCTGGCGCTGACAGAATGGTATTCGGGATCCCTGCTGGGCACGGAACGCGCCGCGAAAATCGACGAGGCCTGTGATAAGACCGTGGGTCCACTGGTGGAAATGGCGGGAGCGAATGAATCCGGCCAAACTATCTATTTAACCGGAAGGCCCGCCTTGGGGCCAAAGTTCCCCGGCCTCCTGGTTACCCGCCTGGGCGGCAACTCTCCCTGCGAGCGGATCGAAACGCCGGATCAACCGGGCCGATCGGCGGCCATACTGGGATTGCAAGCCCTGCTGGCGAAACAGGGTCCTGAAGCCTTGGTTTCGATCCACCTGGGCACGGCATCCGCGCCGGTGGCGAGGCGCAAGCTATTGGCCCCCAACAAGTGGGCGGCGATGGCCGCGGCACTCCTCGTGGCTTGTCTCGCTTTTCCCTATGTCGAGGCGCTGGTCATGAAGCCCTTCGTGGCCCGAAGGGTGGCAGCGGTCAAAGCGAAGAAAGGCCGGTTGGGAGGCATCGATCGGGAATTGGAATTCCTCCAGTATATCAAGGACAACCAGCCGCCCTATCTGGACGCGATGTATCTCTTTGCGAACGCCGCGCAGGGAGGCGGTTGGAAAATGGACTCCATTTCCATGAATCGGCGGGGCGAGGTTTCTTTGAGCGGCTCACTGCGCGATCCCCAGCAAATAGGAACCTTTCGCAGCAAACTCATCGATTCGGGTTTCTTCTCCTCCGTCGTGGTGGAAGAACAAACCCCGTCGCCCGACCGCCAGAAGTTCACGGTCCGCCTGAGTGCCCAATGGAAATCCGGGATCGAACGCGAGTCGCTGAGCATAGGTCCCGCCTTGCCGGATTCCGCCAAGCCGACGAACGCCTCACCCACCTCGGCGACCGGAGCGGGAGCCACCAACGCGCCTCCCAAGTCCAGCGCCACCAACTCACCCGCCGCCGTGACCAACCAACCTCCCAAGGAACCCACCCATGCCGAAGATAAGCGATAGAGACAAACGCACGTTGCGCCTGGGCGGTATAGCCGTCGCTGCCTACTTGGTGGTGTTCGGCCTGTTCCAGGTTTTCAAGTCGGCCAGCGCCCGCAAGGCAGATTACCAGAAACTGCTGGCTGAAGCCCTGCTGCTGAAGTCGGAAGTGCGTCCCTACGAAGACCGGGTCCGGACGCTCCAAAAGTTGATGGGGATATATAATTTGGACCCGGCAAAACTGTCATCGAAAACCGTCGTGGCGGAGGCCAACAGCGCTATCCAAAAGGCGGCCCAGGCAGGTGGGGTCCAATTGGGTCCGATCCGTGAATCGGTGTCCCGCTCTTCCGAAAAGGACATGGCATCCATCCAGTTGGATGCCACCGGGCAGGTCCAGCCACTAATGAGTTTCCTGCAACGATTGCAGACGCTCGGCTATCCCCTGATCCTCGACACGGTCCAGGTCAATTCCATGCCTGGAGGTCCGGGAATGCTCAAGGTTCACGTGGGCATCACCATCCTCGATTTCGATCAGTGGACCAAGAAGGAGATTCCCCATGCTTGAGCGCTTTGAAAAGCCGTTGCGACTGGCGTGCCTGGTATTGGGCGCAATCCTTGTGCTTCAGCTGGCAATGGTCGTCGCACGCAAGAATCCGCTGGCGGGCTTGAAGATTCCGGAGATTCCTACCCTGGCAAACTCCGCCAGCAATACCCCGGCGGTCGATTCCAAGTCCGGGCCGGTAACAAGTGGCCCCAAAGGACCGGCGATATCGACTTCCACCAATGCGTCCGGTTTGACGAATAGCGTGGGTGCCACCGACAAACTCCTTTCCGGCGGAACTAATAATATTTCGACCAATGCTTCGCCGGCACTCTCCGGGACCAACACAGAGTCCGCAGGGAAATCGACCAAGCCCGCGACCAATGCTATTGTATCTGCCCCACCTCCGCATCCGCCTCGCGGTGGTCCGGGCATGCCCGGAATGCCCGGCACTCCCGGCGCCGGCCCGCCGCTGCCACCCCTCGTCCAGGCGCGCATCGATCGCATCATCCAAAGCGAGATGCTGGCGCCCATTATACGCCCACAGCCCATGGCTTTGCTGGGTATCGCCGGTCCTGACGTGTTTCTGCGCACCGCCACCGGTCAGACCGGCATGGTCAAGGAAGGCGCCGAACTCGGTGGTGTCAAGGTCCTGCGGATTGGCATGAACCGCGTGCTGGTCGAGGAGAATGGCGAAAAGAAAGAACTCACCATTTTCTCCGGCTTCGGAAGTGAAAGCCTTTTGCCGAAACAAAACGAAAAGTCAAAATGAGACCCTCCCGCTATACGGACAAATCGTCCGCGCTTCGCTCCTGTCTGATTCTCGCCCAGGTCTTATCCAGCGCGCCACTCGCCGCGTTGGCGGAGGACGCGGCACCACCTGCCGGTCAAAAGGATGCCGCCAGCGCCACCAACTCCGTCGCTGGCGGGACCAACACCGTGGCCACCCCCGGCGAGCCCGCCAAGCCTGAAACGAAACCGGTGGACGAGCCTATACAGATCAGCTTCCAGGGCGCGAACATCGACATGATCGTGCAATGGCTCGCGGAGAAAACTGGCAAGAGCGTCATCAAGCATCCGCAGGCACAGTGCCAGTTGAACATCGTCAGCTCCAAGAAGCTGAGCCTGCGCGAAGCCATCGCCCTGATTTATCGCGCTCTCTCGCTGGAGGGATTCAGCGCAATAGAATCGGCCACTTCCATCCTCATTGTGCCCGAGGGCAAGGAACCCAAGATGAGCCCGGAGTTCATCGACGCCTCGCGCACGGATATCCCGGTGGGGCGGCAGAAGCTGATGAAGATCTTCCAGCTCCAGTTCTCCCAGGCCAACGACATCAAGGAAAAGATCAAGGGTGTGCTCACCGACAAGTCGGCAATCGACATCAATGAGCGCGCCAACCAGATCATCATCACGGATTATAACGATAACATTGCGTTGGTTGGGGATATCATCAAGGCCCTCGACACCGACCGGCCGGGGGACGTGAGTGTCCGCGTGCTCGCCCTGAAGAATGTCAGCGCATCGGACTTGGTGAAGGAAATTGCCCCCCTCTACCAGAAAACCGCTGGCAAAAGCGGTGCTGACATCGTGGAAGTCAGTGCCAACGACCGGTCCAATTCGCTCATCATCCTTTCCAGCGAATCCAGTTTCCGGGCTATCGAGCGCATGGTGAAGGCGCTGGACACCGAAGACGCCCAGGAAAAAGTCATGCAAACCTTCCTGCTGCACAACGCCGACGCCGAGGACGTCGCGAAGCAATTGAAGGACCTGATGGCGGACTCGGACAGCACTTCACGTTATCGGTATTATTATTTTGATTCTGGTCCCACCAAGCCGGCCAAGAAATCGAAGGTCGTCGCAGACCGCCGCCGCAATACGGTCGTGGTCCAGGCCGCTCCTTCGGAAATGCTGGGCATTGGCAAAATGATCGCCGCGTTGGACGAACCGGCGGAAGGCGGCGCCCTTGCCCCCAAGATCTATCCGCTGAAGTACGTCAGTGCGCTGGACATGGAAGACGTGTTGAACGAACTCTTCCTCAAGAAAACCCAGCAACGGCCGTATTATTATTTCTACGACGACTACCAGGACACGAGCACCCCGGATCGCGATGTGGGCCGTCTCTACGGCAAGATTCGCATCACCAGTGAGCCTTACCAGAACGCGCTGATCATCACGGCCAATTCCAAGGAAAGCCTGGCGGCGGTCGAGGAAGTATTGAACAAGCTCGACGCCCCCTCGCAAGCTGGGGAGAGCACTTTCCGGGTGAGCCTGAAATTCGCCAAGGCCCCTGTCGTGGCGAATAGCCTGAACATTCTCTTCGCCAAGGGTGGATCTCCGCCGTTGCGCCCAGTCAATCAACCCCAGCCGCAGAATAACAACCAGCAGAACAACAATTTCCAGAACCAGAATTCGGCCCCGCAAAACTCCTTCGAGTTGGACCAGGAAAGCAAGGAAGACGGCTATTTCCCCTGGCTTGGGGGCCAGCCGGACAACCCCCGCAATTCGGATGGCAAGAACACGGCCCGTCAGGTGAGCGACCTGGTAGGCCGGGTCCGGGTGGTGTCGGATCAACGTAGCAACTCCTTGCTCGTTTCCGCCAACATGCATTCGTTCGCCCAGGTCATGAAGCTGATTGACGAACTGGATGCTCCGACCGCCCAGGTGCTCATTGAGGCCCGCATCGTGGAGGTCTCCAGCAATTTCATGGATCGCCTGGGTGTGCGCTGGTCGCCGGACGGTTCCAAGACCTTCACTGATGCCGATCGTGACGGGGGCTTCCTGGTGCACGCGGGCGGCCAGTATACCAAGGGCTTTGGGGGCAAGACGGAGGTCAACTCGCCCGCCAACAATAGTGCCATTGGTTCGGCCCTCACCAGCCTTCGGTCCGGGGTGCTCGACAATACCGTCAGCATGGATTTCCTGATCCAGTTCCTGCGCCAGAACGTGGGCGCAACCGTGCTGGCCGAGCCCCAGATCAACGTGGAGGACAACGAAATCGGCAAACTATTCGTCGGGTCGCAGGTCCCTTTCATCGACAAAAGCCAGAGCACGGACGTGGGTTCCCTGAACCAGAGTTTTTCCTATAAGAACGTGGGCATCATCCTGGAGGTCAGCCCCCATATTAATAAATCCGGCGATGTGTCGCTGCGCATCCGCGCCGAATCCTCCACCATCGAGCCGGGCCAGCAACTATTCGGCGGTGCGATCGTGGACACGCGCAATTTCAAGACGGACGTCACCGCGCACGACGGCGAAACCCTCGTATTGGGCGGCATCATTCAAAAACAGATCTCGGACAACACCCGCAAGGTCCCCATCCTCGGCAGCATCCCGGGCCTGGGCTGGGCCTTCAAAAAGAAGGACAAATCAATCCAGGAGGTGGAACTGCTCGTCTTCCTGCGTCCCCGGGTCGTGCGCACCGTGGAAGAGGCCCGCAATCTGGCCGAAGGTATCGAGCAAAGCGCTCCGTTGATCAGGAAATGGAAGGCCCAAAAAGAGATCGAAGACGCCAAGGACAAGGATGATGAGAAAAAGAAGGCCGAGAAGTCGTCGAAGTAAGATCTCTCAACTCGCGGATATTGGCCGGTGGTGACAGTTACATTTGGCGATAACGCAACGAACGCCACATCGAAGCGCGAAGCGTCGTGGAGCGCGGTGGCAAAGCGCAGCGACGACACCGCTTTGGAGCGTGGTGTTGCACTTAAGGGCGTAGGATATTATCGAAGCCCGCCAGCATGCCAAAGCGGTGTCGCGCGTTGCTTGCCACCGCACTCCCCGACGCTTCGCGCTTTGGTGGGGCCGGTGATCTATTCGGAGCAGCGGGTCTCGAAGACGGCTGGTAAAACGGAAGCGCTTGCCGTCCCGGAGTACGGCAGTCCCCTACCGTTTTGGATGCAGGTATAGGCTGGCAAGTGGGGATTCATGCACGTGACACGACCGAGATCGTTCAAGGGGCAAGCTCGAACCCCCTCTGTTGTTCGATGCACTATAGTCAAATGAACCGGTCACCGCTAGCCAATGCATGCGAGCAAAGCGGCAGAGGACTGCCGCAGTCCGGGACGCTTCGCGCACACTGTGTGGCGGAACGTAGCGTCCAAGCCCCTCATTTCCTGCCGCGCCTACGGCAAGATGGCAAAGACGCGCGCCGGAAATCCTGAACCATTCTTTGGCTTCGGGAAGCTCACGACGACCAGGGCGCCGGATTCGGGCAACTGGTCAAGGTTTGTCAGCAACTCGATCTGGTAGTGGTCCCGGCCCAGGATATAGGTTTCCAGCGAATAGTCGTCCTTCGTCGTGGCCAGCCCGGGATCGGTGTCGGTGGTTTCGTGGCCGGAGGCGGTGATGCCCCGGATCTCATATAAGTATTTCAGGACGGGTAGCGACCACCCGGGGTAGTGGGCCACCCCGGCGGAATCCTTGTTCTCCATCCGTGCGGCGTCCGGCCAGCGCTTGGACCAGTCGGTGCGCAGGGCGACGAACGCCCCGGCAGGAATCGCCCCGTGGCGCCGCTCCCACTCCTGGACGTCCACCAGGCTCACGACATAGTCCGGGTCCCGCCCGACCTGCCGGTGCACGTCAAGCACCACCAGCGGCAGGATCATCTCCCGGGGATCGATCTGGTCCACGGTGCGCAGTCCCTGTACGAAATGGGCGGGAGGATCGACGTGGGTGCCCCACTGGCCCACATGGTGGTATTCCTCGGCCTGGAAGCCGGAACCCAATTTGCCCGGGCCGGGTTTATAACTATAAATCAGATCGCGGCGCTCCTCCGGAAACCCCGGCCAGTGGGGAATGCCCGGCTCAAAGGCGTGGGTGAGATCCACGAACTGTTTCCCGTGCAGGAGGGTATACACGTCGCCCAGACTGGCGGGCCGCCGGGGGGACGCACACCCGGCCAGCCACAATACGGCGCAGACCGGAAGGCATGCCAACGATTTGGACCAAGGCCAGATACTGCTTTTCATGCGCTACGCGACCCATGGTAGCTGGCGTCCCGGCTTTGGAAACCGTGAAACGCGCCCGCCCGAATCAGCTTAACAGCCAGGTGAAATACCCGCCGGGATTGCCAGCGGCGAAGACCACGGAAATCGCCACGCTCGCCCCCAGAATCAAGGCGGTGGACCGAATGGACTCCGTGTTGCGCGAAACGTACCGCGCGGTCACCAAGAGTATCAGCGCTGACACGACGAAAAATGGTGAAACGGAGAGCATCCGGTCGGTAAGCGCGAAATGAAACCGAAACGGGGCGAACTTGGCCAAGACTGGAATGGGCGCGCCCGTCAGCTTGCAACGCAGGATGAGGAACAACAACAAGGGGACCCAAACCGCCGACAATACCGATGCCAAGGCGCTGCTCCAGCGCAGAAGGCGGCACAGCGTGCCGTCTTCCAGATCTTGTACACTTGCGAATGGTCTTTGCATTCAGCCCTCCCAAAGGGAAAAGGGTTTCCGGAACTTCCAAATCGGTGGATCGCAAAAAAACTTAAGCCCAAACCGTCCCGCCGCAAGCAATTTCGCCTGTCCGATTTGAGCCCGGGTGTCGGTATTGTAGATGATCGGTCCCGGCGCCTGTAGCGTTGGGGATTGCACGGTAGTGAGTGGGTTGACTTCTTGCGAGTTCGACAGTGGCCTGATGATTGCTAGGTGGACGGTTTATGACCTTCTCGAGTGGGAAGGTCGGCGGGCTTTGGCGGTGCAATACCGTGTGTCATCCCAAAGCCCGCCTTTTTTATATTTCTCACGGGCGGCGAATAACTTGTGAATAATCCAAGGTTCGGATCGGGGCTCCTGGCCTCCGCCGTATTCGCGTTGCTCAATCCATTGGTCTCCGTCCCAAGTGGTTGCAAACGTCTTTGCCGAACTGCCAGGGCCGTCGGAGCGGGTTACCCGGCGGCACATCCTCCAGGATTTGGAAACGCCCTTGAGATTCGTTAAGTCCACGGAATCATCGTCCCGTCGGATTGGCGGTATTTGGTCGAAGTGGTCCTTCTCGACCCGCCCAAGTTTGCCCCGCGAATTAGCACTTGAGTGAAACTACGGCGCGACCGCAGTCTGGGGAATCTCCTGTTTGCGTCCCAAGTACGGGAGCGTCCATGACGGATCCGATCCACCACAGTCTTTTCAGCCGTAGTCAGGTGGCGAGGATGGGCGACGACGCCGTCGTTTGGCCTGCTTGGGTTCCCAGGTGGCTAACCATTGCGGGTATTGGATTGTTTTCAAGTGCTTGTGGTTTAACCGATTCCGTTGCCATCTCCCCACCGCAAACGATCCCGGCGAACCCGCCGAAGGGCGAGGCCTTGGCCCATGTTTATTGCGAATCCTGCCACTTATTCCCCTCCCCTGACTTGCTCGACAAGCGTACCTGGGCCAA
This sequence comes from Candidatus Limnocylindria bacterium, assembly GCA_035493435.1. Classification (GTDB taxonomy): domain Bacteria; phylum Verrucomicrobiota; class Verrucomicrobiia; order Limisphaerales; family UBA9464; genus DATJII01. The sequence continues at coordinate 9,627 of DATJII010000055.1, forward strand.
CGGTGCCCTCCGCAAGATGGCACCCCTGTTGGGCGTCGCCCACTTGAACCTGGAAAATCGAGCCGATGGCAAATTCTTGGCGGAGGCCAACCTATTCCCACCCAGCCCGATCCTCGCCGAAGCCGATTGGCAAGCCATTGTACGGTACTACCTCGATTCCGCCCCGGAAAACGCCCTGCCCCAAGGATCTCGCCTTCCGATCTCGACCAACCTCGACCTGTTTCGCGCGGAACCCCTCACGGACTCTCATTTTACTCCCGGGACGACCTTGGTCCGGATTGACGCGGTGGAACATCGCCTTTTGCTTGGCGACGCCCGGCAGAAACAATTGCATTTTGCCGACTCGGACGGGCGCTGGCAAAAATCCGTCCCGGTAGCTAGCGCACCAGTAGCCTTGGCCAACGACGGCCAGACCCTTTATGTGTCATTGATTGGCAACGTGTTTCCTACCGACGAGAAATCGGGTCGCTTGGTTGCGTTCACCCCCACAACGGCGGGTGGCTATGAGTCTTCGCCGGTCTTGGCCGATCTAAAGCGTCCCACGGACTGTATCGCGGTCGATCTCAATGCCGATGGTCGCAAGGATCTGGTGGTCACCCAGTTCGGAAATTATCTCGGTCGCGTGTCCTGGTTCGAAAATCTGGGCGGCCTCCGATTCAACGAACATCCGTTGTTGGAGAATCCGGGCGGCCTGCGTTCGGTGGTGACGGATCTGGACGGAGACGGGCTGCCCGATCTTCTCATTCTGATGGCCCAGGCGCGCGAAGGGCTTTATTGGTTCAGAAACCTGGGTGGCGGTCGTTTTTCGAATACTCCCCTGCTCCAATTCCAGCCGGCTTTTGGCTCCACCTATTTCGAGTTGGCGGATTTCAACGGCGACGGCCTGCCCGATGTCCTCGCGACGAATGGCGACAACGGTGAATATGCATCCTGCTTCAAACGATACCATGGGATCCGCATTTATCTGAACGACGGCCACCAAGGGTTCAAGGAATCCTGGTTTTTCCCGCTAAACGGCGCCTTCAAAGCCATCGCCCGCGACTTCGATGGGGACGGCGATCTCGACGTCGCCGCCATCTCTTACTTCCCTGACTACGAACACAGCCCGGAGGAGAGTTTTGTCTATCTGGAGAACAAAGGTGGGCTGCAATTTGAACCCCACACTCTTGCCGAAGGCACTGCCGGCCGGTGGATAACCCTGGACGCGGGGGACATCGACGGAGATGGAGACATCGATATTGTGCTCGGCTCATTCCTTGACGGGCCCCCGTCCACCCCGATCCCAGCAACAGTCCGCAAGTCTTGGGCTTCGCGCAACGTCGCCGCCCTTTTGCTTAGGAACGCGACGAAAAGGAAGTGAACAAAGGGAAGGATGGGGGGACCAAAACCTCTTCACGGTAGGTGGTCCTAGTTTGCGCCCCACGGGTGTGAGTATCTATTTTGTTCTCGATTGGGGAGGGAAGAACGCGCAATTTTCGCATCGGAGGCAATTGACCCTGCCCTGAGACATGACACCCGACCTGAAGACCAAGGCATTCCTGTGGATAACGCCCGGGTTGCTTTTAACCGCCACCGGCATCGGACTTTTCATTGCGGCCATCGGTTCCCACTGGCTCCAAGTTTCCCTCATCCTCGCAGGAATGCCCATCTACATGTGGGGATGCGGAGCGCTGGCCGAGGCCAAGGGATACTCCACCATCCTGGTATTGGCCGCGTTTTTCGGCGTGCTATTACCCCTGGTCATTCTAGTGGCCTTACCCGACAAGAATCGGGTCTCACGACGTCGCCGCCGAAGCCGTCGGAAACATTTGGAAGGATCAAATACCTACCGTGGCGAGCAGCAAGCCGAAGAAGAAGTGGCTGCCACCGATTCATTCGAAGACCAGCACTCGTAAAGCGTTGGGGTCATTTCGGCAGCGCTTCTCCAGTCATGGCAAAACCGGCGCGGGTGGCATCCAACAGCCTGCGCAAGCCGTCGATAGACGGCCCGCAAGAATTCCCGCAGCGATCGGTATTGAGTGGGGAAGCCGCACCCAGCAATCGGGCGCGACTTCCGTCGAGGTTCCTACATCGCTGCCGAATCTATATATCCTCAAGGCACTTGCGGCGATACGACACGGTACCAACGCCCGTTGACTGCGGGCACCGCCGGATCCAGGATTTCCACCGACTGCCCACTGGCGCCACCGCTGGCGTCTTTTAGTTTCAACCATCCGCCCGCAGTGAGCGAATCGCGATACTGGACCGTGTATGTCTGCCCCGCAGCGGCAGTGAATGTGAAGCGGAACGCGGGGCTGGCACCCGCCACCCAGGCCGGTGATCCCAAGACTATCGGCGACACCTCCGACGGGCGGACGACAACCGTCACATCGTCCGAAACACTGGAAAAACCGTCCGTGACGGTAACCCGCAGTGCATAATTGCCCGCCGCACCAAACGTGGCTGAAGTCTTTAGCGCGTGGATATCAGCAAACGTGACCGCTCCCGGCCCGGCAGCCTTGGTCCAAGTAAAGGTCAGCATCCCGGGCACGATGGGCAATCCGTCGTCGGAAACGTGTGCACTCAGATTCACCTGGGCCGGCAGCGTTACCGTCTGATCGTTGCCCGCGTTGACTGTCGGCGGCTGGTTGTTGGGGAAGCCGGTGCCTGAAAGTTCAGCGTCCAGCACGATGTCACTGCTCGTTCCAACGTTTTGGTGCACCTCGGCCGTCAATACATTGGCGCCCGTCACGAGGAAAACCGGATCCACCGGACGCGATCCGATGGCGGTTTCATCCGCTCCGCCAATGGAATTCAGCGCCGGAGTGAGATAGTCCACGGGACCATCCGGGAAATTGTCGCGATAGATTTCATGCCCGTTTAGATAGAGCAGGACGGCATCGTCCCGCTGGACGTAGAGCGTGAGCTCCGTGATCGACGAGGGGTCGAGCGTGATGAACTCGCGGCGGAAATACGTGGTGATATATTTATTATTGGGGTCGGGGCCGAAGCCCACCGTCGTGGCCATCGGCAACCCATTCGCATCGCCATAACCCAGCGGGGCCGGACCGGAAGCCCATGACGTATCATCAAAGCCAGGGGTGATCCAGTTGGTGCCCAGGTTGGAGCCATTGTCGAGGTACCTCCAGACGGAGCCAAAACCGAACAGGGTTACCGGCCCGCTCGCGCGACCGATGGTAATCGTAACGTCGCTGGACGCGACGGAGTCGGAATCGTCCCCCGTGAGCCGAAGCACATAAGTACCCACCCCGGGGAAGTACGCGGCGGTGGCCGCTTGATCCGCGCGATCAAAGGCCACCGTGCCCGGACCGCTCACCTGGGTCCAGCTGATGGTTGTTTGGCTCGGCGGTTGCGGCAACCCATCGTCTACCACGGTCCCGGTCAGTTGAAGCGTGACCGGAAAGTTGGTGGCGGTAATGGACTGATCCTGCCCGGCCTTCACGACTGGCGGGCGATTTCCGGCATTTTCCAGGCCGGGAGAAGGACCCCCCAGGCTGGAATGCCAATTCACCGGATCATCGCCATAGAGCCGGGGGTTGATTCGCTCCAACGATTCACCGGTGCCCGCCGCGGCAACTGGCCACGGGGCATGATTATCGTAGCGCACCGTATCGACGTTGAGATAAGGGATGAAAATGGCGCCCGTGTTGGTATCCACGTCCGGCTGGTCCGGTCGCTGGAGTGCCAGGGATTCCCCATTGTCCTGCAGCGCCCCGGTATAGGGTCCCAGAATCTGCACGGCTGCGGACACGCCATAGCGGGTCCGGAAAGCGGCGGGATCGCCAGCCACCACCAGCAACAGGCCGCCCGCAGGGAGTGTGGTGTTCGGGGGGAAATCGAAGCCCACGCCATTCAATCGCCAGCGATTGGTGGGAAAATTCGGGTCGAAGAGTGGCACGGCCCCGTTGGTGATGCTCTTTAACTCGATGAATTCCACCCCGTCCGCCAAGGGTTGGTAGTTGATTTCGTTGATGACCACCGGTCCAACCCGGGGACCAGCATTCGTCGCCCCGAGCGTGTTGGCCTTTTGCGGCGGATATTGGACTTCACCCACACTGTTCACGTAGCGCCCGAAGCTGACCCCGTTCTGGGCGGCGCCGAAACTGAAACCATCGCTATATCCCGTCAGCCCGCCATCGGGCCCGCCGGAAAACAGATAGATCTGTTCGCCATGGGAGTTGAGACGGAAACTGTTGGTGCCGCCGCTGGTGGGATTCCAATCCTGTTCCGTGATGACCAGATAGCCTCCCGCGACAATCGTCCGGGGCGAGGGAATCCGATATTTCTTCGGCGTCGTGCGATCGTCGGTGAGGTACCAGTTACCCACGTCCACGTTGGTCGAGCCGGGATTATATAGCTCCACCGAATCGAGTTGCGGAGGATCCGTGTGGGTAAGAGCCTCATTGATCAGGACCACCGGCACCAACGGCGCCTGGTCGTCCGCTCCGGGCGACCCACCCAACAGCGTGCTGGCCCGCCAGTTGGCCGCGCTATCGGGATTGGGGCTGAAATTTGGGTTAACGGGTACGAGCGAATAGCCCGAACCATCCGGAGCCACCGGCCAGGGCGCTTTGGAGTCATAGGCCAGCGAAAAGATCCGGCCGCCACCGGGGGCAACCAGGGTCAGCGTCTCCGAGCCATTGGCGAGGTTGTTCGTGAAAGCCCCGGCGATGGACAAACCCGGATACTTCTTGGCCAGCGCTTCGGGATTGCTGGCGAGCACTGCAAAACGCCCGGCAGGAAGTGTGGCACCTGTGGGGAAGGTATAGAGAACGCCATTGGTGAATTGGACGCCGCTCAGGTCGAGATCGGTCGACCCCGCGTTCTTCAGCTCCAGGAATTCATAGGCGGTACCCGGAAACTCGGCCGAATCGGGCGGATGATACATCAATTCCGTCAGCAGCAGGTTGCCGAAGTCCTGCTGGATATAGAACGTCGCCTCGTTCAACGCGCTCCAGACCGTGCCGTTCAACGCGCGGGTTTTGATGACCGTTCCCTGGGTCAGTATCACTGGCGCACTATAGGTCAAGGCCGACGGGGAAACTGCGCCGCCCGGCAAGCGTGGATCCGAACCGTCACGGGTATAGTAGATGGTGCCAGCGGGCGCGGTGATGGTGAGCGCATATCCGTTCGTGACGACACCACCGAAGGGCGCGAAGTCGGCCGGAGCCGTGGCCGGATAAAGCGACTTGGCCTTCAATTGGCCGAGCACCGTCGCGGTGCGCGTGGGCATGATGCTATTGGTAATGGTGCGAACCGCATTCACCCATTCCACGTTGCGCGTCAGCGGCGGCTCCCGCTTCGAATCGCCCCAGCGGGCGGATTCGCCCACCACCGCTCGATCGATCTGCAGCTTGCGCTTGTTGAAGCGCGCAATGGCGGCCTGCGGAGTCAGTGCGCCGTTGTGGAAGAAGTGCTTCTGCACCCGGTCGGCCAGGTGCATCTTGAACTCCGTATTGCTCCAGAGCTGCTGGAAAATATATTGCGGATTGCTCTTGGCCAGTCCACCGCCGGTGCTCGGATTGCCTGCCACAAAGGGTCCCACCCGGTTCTCGGTGGCGTTGAGCAATGTATGCTCCGAGTCATGGGCGATGAACCGGAAGCCGGACTGCCCGTTGGTATTACGGAAACCGAACCAATTGTTGGGCGATGAATTGCCTAGGAAGGCGGAGATGGGGGCGTCCAGGTTTCCGCCGTAGAATATCACCAGCATGTAGTCGATGAGATTGTCGACATCCAGCAGGACCTCGTAATTTGGGTTCCGGGTGCCGTCGGCGTTGTTGCCCTGCACCTTCTGGTAGGCGGCATCGGACGCAAATCCCGCCACAGCCGCCTGCCAAAGGCGCGTCCAGGCGGCCATGTTGCCGTCGGTGGCAAAGATGGTGTAACCCGCCCCGGGATCGACTTTGATCACATCGTACTGGCTTTTATCGCCGCCGAAATAGGAGGAAGCATACGATGCTTCCGGTCGTTCGGCCGTATTATACAGGCCCCAGTACTGCCCATTGATATACAGGTGATAGTAGTCGCCACGCTCGCCGGGCTGGCCCATGTCGATCTGCGTGTCGCGCGAAAAGACGTCCCGTATGAAAACCCCGCGGCTGTCGCCCTCGAAACTCCACGAATAGTTCTGGAAGGTGCGCAAATCCAGCCCGTCGAACTTCTCGACGCCATGCTGGCTGGCGAACATTGGATACTTCAATGAGCTGTTGCCATATTCCGAACGAAAGAAGAACCGGAAGGCATGCTTGGGATTGCCGGTGCTGCGGCTATAACCGCCACGAATGCGCAACCCGGCGTCCGAATGGAAGCCCTTGGTGCCATCGGGATAAATCAGCTCAATGGAAGTGGGCCGTTCCCAGTCAATGCCGTCATTGGAGGGATTCGCATAGATCCCGAAGGACGGATCGAAGAGATTGGGCAGGTCCGTGACAATCGAGAAGCTCGGGATCGTCTGCAGGTCGTTGACGATGGTTCCGCTATAGGCGGCGTTGTTGACGACATTCGGGTCCATGCCGTAGTCACGGGTGTTCCCGCCCCAACTGCTGGGCCAGCCGGGGGGTGGGGCACCCGTGGGTGACTGGCGGATGACATCCGCCAGGAAGATATAGGTCTGGGTGTCCGCATTGGAAGGTTGATACCCATCCTTGAAAGCGGCCGCCCGCAATACGGTGGTCGCCGCAATATGCAGGGGCACCGTATAGGTAAGGCCGTTCGCCAGCGTCGGAACGCTGCCATTGGTCGTGTAACGGATCGTGGTGCCAGCGGTGTCGGTGGTGATGGCCAGATCGAAGGCGTTGGTGAAAAACCCGCGATTGACGCTGAATTTGGTATCCCCGACGAAGGCGATGAATCCACTGGCATTGGCCCGGCCAGGGGACGGGCTCGAGAAATAGTTGGTGGCTTCGGAGGAAACCACGTAGTCCACCAGTTCCGGCACCACCAGGAATGCTGAGTCCGTCGCGGCCCGATTAAGACCCTGGATGGCGAGCAAGTTGGCCCCGGTCCGCAGGTCCGCCACATGGTCGGAGATATTGATTTCTTCCACCGTCAGCGCTGTGACACCGGAATGGGTGCCGGTCGCCGTCGAATTCCACAGAGGTGAAGCGGGGGCATTCCGCCGGGCCACTTCCACACCGTTGAGGTAAGCGATAAACCCGTCGTCATAACGCATCCGCAGGCTCAGGGAGGTCAGGCCTGCCGGGTTAGCCACCGTGAAGGGCACCCGCAGATAAGCCGTTGCGTTGACTCCCATCATCTGGCTCTTGAGGTCCGTCGCGATCAACGATCGGTAACTGGACGAACCACCACCCCCGCCGCCACCGGACGCAATCTGCGAGCGAACCTGCAACCCTCCGTTTGCGGTGTCCCCCACCAGCCGAAAATCGGTGGGATTCCAAGCATCGATGCTCCCCTTGGCCGCAAAAAGTTCCACACCGGAACCACCGCCGCATTCGTAAAACACCAGTTCCAGGGGGTACTCGCCCGCCGCCGGGAAGTTAAAGGTCTGGAGCGTATCGCTGGGTCCACGCGGATCGGGATAAGCCATGGTGACGCCCCCAATCACCAGCCGAAACCCGTCGTCGCTGTTGACGCCAAAGGTCCAGGTTCCCGCGCTGGGAATGGTGATCGTCGCAACTGCCCGCAGGGCGAAATTATCCGCGTCGTTACCGATGACCAGTCCTGGGAAGGTGAGATCGGAACCATAGTGGGCGGAATCCCCGGTGTTGACGAAATTGACGACCGGGCTGTTCTGTGCGGTCACGCTCGCCTGCTGCGAGGGGGTGGCGATCACGGAATCTGCGGCGCCAAGACTGCAGACGCCGACGGTCGAAACGTAATTATAGACGGCGAATCCCGCCACGGAGTCCTCGAAGCCAATGCCGGTGGTGGCGACCGGCCAGGCTGCGTCATTGAAACCCAGTTGATTCCAACTGGCGCTCAGGCCCGCATTGGGCGGGATGATAACCCTCCCGCTGGCGCCCACGTCCAACACCCGGTTGGTGATAATCGGCTGGGTGATACCGTAACTGACATCTGTGTATTGGGCCGGGTACGGCGCGAATTCGCTCGCCGCAGCTCCACCCGGTTTCAACAGCGCAAGGTAGGACCCGCTGGCCTTCAGATTGAAATCGGTGTGGAGGTTGCGGCCCGGAACTGCCCGGTTTTTGCTCGAGGCAAAGACCACCATAAATCCCTTGGCCACGAGGTTCGTGGAAGGAAAGGTCCAGACGGCCTGGTGCTTGGAATCCACCGTCAGGCTCCACCCGGCCAGGTTCACGTTGGTGGACGAGGTATTGTAAATCTCGAGCCAGTCGGACGACTGGCCATCCTCGTCCAGAAGCGTGTGCTTATTGTCAGCCATCAACTCCGAAACGATGACTTGGGCGCGCGCCGACGCGACCGCCAAAAAGCAGGCCAATCCTGTAAGAGTGAAAAAGGGGAACCGCATAGGTGATAACCAGCAAGTTACAAGCCGGTTACACCGAAAAGGAATCAAGAAATTCCGGGGAACGTGAATTGTGGCTTTGCGCCTTCCCGCCAATACCTTTCAATGCGCCCGTGCCCCGTGTGACCGAGCCTCAACTTCGCCTGGTGACAGATCCGCCCAAGAGGCCCCGGGGCTGGTCGCGGAGGGCGTTGGATCTCATTTGGAGCGAATGGTTTGCCCACAGTCGGCTGTTGCTGTTTTTCCTGGTCTTGTGGCTGGCGGTGGTCTGGTTCGTGCCGCTCTTTGCCCATCCGTTTTGGATTCTAGCGGTAGGCCCCGTATTTGCCGTGGTGGCCGGTCCGATCATTGGTGGCGCGGATATCCTGCAAGGTTGTGAGGAATTTTTCATGGCCTTCCCCGTGAGCCGCCAGGAGCGTTTTTGGGCTCGGGCAACCCTGGCGGGCGTGGGTGTATTGGCCCTTTCCCTGGCCAGCGGGTTGTCTCTGGTAAACAATCTTTCCGACGTTCTCCTGCGCGTCTTTGCCGATTCTGGAGTCCCCCAGGCTTCGGTGCCCCAGCCCGGCTTGCTCTATGGCATGATCTCGATTGTGCCTGTTGCCGCTTTCGCGCTTTCGTTTTCCGTGGCCAGCCTCGCCCCTTCGCGTTCCCTGGTGTTGGTTTCGTGGCTCTGGGGCGTCTTGGGTTCGATGACCGTCCTGCGGCTTGGCATTTATCTCGAGGAACGGCGCTACGATAAGTTCGACGGTCGGCTGACTCTTCCCCTGATGGCGGCGGTAACGGTGCTCACCTTGACCTTGGGAGCCCGATTTTACGCCCGCAAGGAGGCGACGGCCAGTAGTGAACCCTTGCGCATTTCACTCTCGTGGTGGCTTTGGATGTTGGGACTCATTGGCGCCTGCCTCGCCGTCGGACTCCTGTTGGAATGGTTCGCCGATAATGTCATGCGGTTGCTGTAGTTGACTGGGCCTGCAAAACGAAACGCGATTTCGGGGCCTCGTGTAGCGGTGCAATTTGAAGTTACCTCGGTAACCACGAGGATCGCCGTCGGCCTTTCGATTTGCCCAGGCCGACGATCACTCGGGCTTCCATAGCAGTCTCTAGTTGCGTCCCCTTTTGCGGTTCCCACAAGCGCAGGGTTGACAGTATCGGCCATGTCCCTAGCGTTTTTGCGCAACTACCATGAGACTCGGCATCAACACCTTCCTGTTCGTTTCGCCCTTCACCACGGAGAGCGTCAAGCTGTTCCCCAAATTCAAGAAGTGGGGCTTCCAGACTGTCGAAATCCCCATCGAAGATCCCAGCCATATTGACCCGGTGGCCGTGAAGGCTGGGCTCGATAAGGCCGGCTTGGTCTGCGGCAGCATTTGCGCCTGCATGGGCCCGGGTCGCGATTTTCGCGGCACGGAAGAAGAGCAGAAGACGGCCATGGACTATGTGAAGGCGCTCATCGACCAGGCGGTCGTCATCGGCTGCCCTTCCATCATCGGGCCGATCTACAGCGTGGTGGGCAAGGCCGATGCCGTGGAACCCGCGCAACAAAAGGTGGAATGGCAGCTCGTGGTCAAGAACCTCAAGGAGCTCGCCAAGTACGCGGAGGAAAAGAAAATCCAGCTTTGCATCGAGCCGCTGAACCGCTTCGAAACGGACTTCCTCAATACCTGTGACCAGGGAATGAAGTTGGTCAAAGCCGTCAAGTCACCCGCCGTGAAGCTGCACCTCGACACGTTCCACATGAACATCGAGGAGAAGAACCAGGCCGAGTCCATCATCAAGGCGGGTTCAATGCTCGCTCACTTCCACGCTTGCGGCACAGACCGTGGCACCCCGGGCAAAGATTCGCTCGCCTGGAAGGAAATCGTGGCGGCGCTCAAGAAGATCAAATACACGGGTGACATTGTGATCGAGTCGTTCACCACGGACGTGAAGGTCATCGCCCGCGCGGCGGCCATCTGGCGACGGATCGAACCGACCCGCGACGAGATCGCGGTCGAAGGCCTGGCCAATCTGAAGAAGCTGTTCAAACTCTGACGCTCCGGTTCTCTCGTATTTTTCCCGCTTCGGCCCGTGTCCTTCAACTGGCGCGGGCCGAACTCTTTTATGCGGTCGTCGAGGGCATGGAGGGGCGCATCTCGACCCAGCGCCCGACTTTGGTGATTCGGTTGTCAAGGCTGGCTGATTTCAGAAAGCCCCCAAGGGCAGGGCTTCTCCTGGTGGTGCCAGCCAACCCGGCGCGTTGGCCAAGCCCGGTAGGGAGAGACTCCGTCGAGCCCAAGCTAACAGCGAGAGGCATTAGGTTAAGTCACCACACGTTCCAACGGAGTATCTGGTATAAGGACCGGGAGCCGTTGGTTTCGATTGGTCTACCCTTCCTCAAGCACGAAGCCTCTCTCCGATAGCAGGGCTCGACGGAGTCTCTCCCTACCGGGCTTGGACGGCCTTAGGGTTCGCTGGGGCCGACAACGATCACCGTGTTTTCGGGGGCAGTGTCGAGATGCGCCCGTCATGGAGGCGCTGACGAATTATTTTGATCGAACCGCTTCCGTTCGACGTTGAACTGAACGCATGAATAGGCGTCTCGCAGAAGGCCGAAACTACGGGTGCGGCAAAGTTGCCAGGAGGGTGGGCTCCCCAAGGCCAAACAGAACAAATCAACGCCCTTGCGTGATCCACGCCAACTGACCCCCTCAATGAATTCATTCTCAAGGCGCGGCTTCCTCTCAACAGCCGCTATAGCCGCTTCGCCCGCTCTGGCACTTGGAAAGGCGCCTCACCTTTCTCAGCGTGTTCACCACACGGCGGCCGAAACACCTTACTGGCTACAAGCCACCGGCACTCCAGGATTGGCCGTCGCTCTCCTTGAGGGGGGCAAGACCCGGGAAGTGCTTTGTTTCGGTTCGACCGACGCGGAAGGGAAGTCTCCCGTAACCGAGGCGACGGTCTTTCAGGCCGCTTCGCTCTCCAAGCAGGGATTGCTTTACGCGGCTCTCAAGACCATCGAAGCGGGCAAGCTGGATCTGGAACGTCCGCTCGCGCAGTATCTGGATAAACCCTACGGGGCCGAAGATCCTGACCTGGGACGAATCACCGCCCGCCATGTCCTCACCCATACCACCGGCTGGCCCAACTGGCTCGACCAAGGGAAACCGGTCAAGCGATTGCACCCGCCAGGCGAACAGTGGGGCTACTCCGGTGAGGGCTTTATCTACTTGCAGAAGGCGCTGGAGGCCATTTGGAACGAATCGACGAGTCACTACACCCGTCGGCTGGTTCTTGACCCTCTCGGTATGACGGAGAGCAGCTTTGTATGGCGGGACGAGTACGCCAAGAGTGCCACCAAGGGATTCGATACGACGGGCAAGCCAGTCAATGACTGGCGTCCTCCAGAGTCGGAGGTCAGTGGCGCGTCCAGCCTGCACACCACAGCCCGGGAGTACGCGCTGCTACTGGAGTCGTATCTGGAGCAGGATCTACGTCAGCGACATCCGGACGTATACCGCCAGCAGGTGGCCATCAATGCCCGGCTGGGCTGGTCGCTGGGCTGGGGTATGGCTGGCGAAGTGCTATGGCAGTGGGGTGATAACACCGAGTTCAAGGCCTTCTCGGCCCTCGTTCCCGCGCGAAAGCTGGGTCTCGTCATCCTGACGAACGGCGAGCGCGGAATGCGCATCAACCGGGAGTGGGTCAACGCCTGGCTGCAAACGGACCTGCCCGCTTTTTTCCTCAAGAACGTTCAGCTCTGATTTGGGGAGTGCGGGTGAGTCAACCGCATGGGGCCGCATTTTCGAAGCCCCCCTCACCCTGACCCTCTCCCCCAGAAAATCCTGGGGGCGAGGGGACACGAACGCGTGCGAACGACGCGAAGTGTCTTCCTTCGCCCCTTGAGGGAGAAGGTGGCCGCAGGCCGGATGAGGGGGCGGCGTACCCCTGATCTCAATCGCATCCTTCCCGGGAACAAAAGTTGTGTCCGCCGCATGAAAGCCGGGCAGGGAGACAGCCCAAATAAAACAGGACATCATGTCCGAATTCGGCTTGTTCATTCGTTGAAGAAGTGATCGAAAACACGAATACGAAAATGAACCGACAAATATACATCACCCTGGCCGTGGCCGACGTGTCGAAATCCGCGGCCTTCTTCAAGGCGCTCGGATTTTCGCTCCATCCGCAGTTCACGGGCGAATCCGCTGCCTGCATTGTCATCAGCGAGACGATTTTCGTCATGCTTGCCACCCCCTCGGGGTTTGTTGAGTTCTCGCCGAAGCCGCCTTGCGATACCTCCAAAGTCGTAGAAGCATTGTTTGCCATTACCTGTGAGAGTCGGGAACAGGTTGACGACCTCGTTGCCAAGGCCGCTGCGGCTGGCGGCGCCATCCACGAAAAGTCGGTGGATTATGGCTTCATGTATCACGGCAGTTTTGCCGACCCCGACGGCCACCTCTGGGCCCTCAACTACATGAGCCCCACGCCCCCACAGGGCTGACCTCGCGCAAAACGAAGTCACCAACGAAGCGAAGCCCCTCCCTGCTGTCACGGAATACCCGGCGCGTTGCCCCAGACCGGGAGGGCGAGGCTCCCGACGAGCCTTAACTAACAGCGGGTGGCTTCGCTTTAAAACGCGACTGATTGAAACGAAGGCTGTTGCGTAAACAAACCTCCACCGGCACGCCTCGCTTTGTTACAAGGGCTCCGTCCTCGAAACGAAGCCTCTAACCGATTGCAGGGTTCGTCAGGAGCCTCACCCTCCCAGTCTTGGGCTGCCATTGGTTTGCTTGGACCGACGACGATCACTCCGGTTTCCAGGGACTTGTCGAGGTGTCCCAGTCTAACAAGGCAAACCCGTCCGAATGTAATGTTGGCTAAGTTCTTGATCCAGCTCATCACTCAAACCGCCGGGAAACAACACGTGCCTAGTTGAAATACCGATAAACCCGATCATATCGACCATACTACCTGGACCCTCTTCCCCACCAACGGACAATCGAGGACTCTCACCGCAGATCACTCCGTATGTACTGCGTGAACCGAGGGAGTATCATTACGGATTTCCTCCATAGATCAACTCTCGACGGTGTTCCGTGGCCCCGAGCGGTCCCCTCTGTCTGGCCCTGTTGATAATTTATTGATGTCCCGGCGAAGCCTATTGATTACGGGATCACGTTTTCCAGCCCGATGCTGGGCCTGTGAAAACGAAACGGGTTTTGACGGGTCAGCGCGAGTTTCTGGTGCCGATTGATTTCTCTGCGGCGTCCATCCAGGCCTTGCGCCTCGCGGTGGGTTTGGCCGAGAAAGAAAATGCGCATCTCATTCTGCTCAATGTGGTTGAGGAGGTACCCTCCTTCCGTAACTTAGACGCGGCGGCGCAACAACGTGAATGGCATCAGCAGCACGCGGCTCGGTTGTTGGAAATCGCGGGGCGGGAATGCGGGGAGCGGCTAAAAGTCCAAACCCTGGTCCGTGACGGCAACCCGATCCATGAGATTGAACGGGCGGCTGCGGAACAGCACGCAGACCTGATCGTCGTGGGCCAGCATCGGCGCCACGGACTCCGGAGGTTCTTTCACGGGCACACCGCGAACGGGGTCACCAGCCGGGCCAAGTGTCCGGTCGTCGTGTTGAACGAGGTGCCGGAGCAACGTCCGGCCACCGGGCAAACCGATTAACCGAGGAACCCCATGCAAGATTTGATCTTCATCGCCGTCCTGATCGCCTTCTTCGCAGGCAGCGAGCTTTATGCGCGCTGGTGCGAAAAACTGTAAACCCATCGTCGCTATGGAAAACATCATTGTGGGCCTGATCGCCCTGGCACTGTTCGCCTATTTGTTTGTGGCCATGGTTCGGCCCGAGCGTTTCTAAAATCATCTCCCATGAACACATCCGGTTGGATACAACTCGCCCTCTTTGTCGCCGTGCTGGCGGCCATCACCAAGCCCGTCGGGCTCTATCTCGTCCAGGTGCTTTCCGCAGACGGTAAGACCTGGCTCGATCCGATTCTCAAGCCGGTGGAACGCCTGACCTATCGGTTGCTCGGTGTTCGCGCGGACGAGGAACAGGATTGGCGGGGTTATACCTTTTCCATGCTGCTGTTCAGCCTGGCGAGCTGCGTTTTTACTTATGCGATCCTGCGCTTGCAGGACAAATTACCACTCCAGCAGCTTTTGAATCCGCAGGGGTTGTCGGCGTTGTCGCCCCATTTGGCGTTCAATACCGCGGTGAGCTTCACCAGCAACACCAACTGGCAGAGCTACTCGGGCGAATCGACGATGTCGTATTTCTCCCAGATGGTGGCGCTGACCATCCATAACTTCGCGTCCGCCGCGGTAGGGATTGGTCTGGCTGCGGCGTTGGTGCGCGGTGTTGCCAGGTTTTCCACCCGCCTGCTCGGCAACTTCTGGGTCGACCTGGTACGGGTCACCTACTATTTGCTGCTCCCGGCCTGTGTGGCGTTTGCCGTGTTCCTCATCTCCCAGGGAATGATTCAGAACTTCAAGCCCTATACAAAAGCCACGTTGGTCGAACCCATGAAGGTGCAGGTGGCTAAAGTGGACGCCAAGAGCCAGCCGGTGCTGGACAAGGACGGCAAGCCGGTCATGGAAGAGCAAACCGTCCAGGAGCAAGTGCTCGTCCAGGGCCCCATGGCATCGCAAGTGGCCATCAAGATGCTCGGGACCAATGGTGGCGGATATACCAATGCCAACGCGGCACATCCTTTTGAGAATCCCACGCCGCTCTCTAATTTCATCCAAATGCTGTCCATCTTCAGCATCGGCAGTGGACTGACCTATTACCTGGGTCGAATGACGAAAAATCAGGCCCACGGCTGGGCCATCTGGAGTGCCATGACAATACTCTTCCTCGGCGGCACGGTGGTGGCTTGGTGGGCGGAGGCACACGGCAACCCGATCCACCAGCAGTTGGGAATCCTCTCTGGCGATGGCAACATGGAAGGCAAAGAGGTGCGGTTCGGTATCTTCAATTCGGCCCTCTTTGCCACCGTCACCACGGACGCCTCCTGCGGTGCGGTCAACGCGATGCATGATTCGTTCACTGCTATTGGTGGGTTGGTGCCGCTCTTCAACATCCAGTTGGGCGAGATCATCTTCGGCGGCGTGGGCGCCGGACTCTACGGCATGCTGGTCTTTGTGATTCTCGCGGTGTTCATCGCGGGACTCATGGTGGGCCGCACGCCGGAATATCTAGGTAAAAAGATTCAAGCCTTCGAGGTCAAGATGTCGATGCTGGCCTTGCTGGTGTTGTGCGCTTCGATCCT
>DATJII010000056.1:0-7608 GCA_035493435.1 Candidatus Limnocylindria bacterium
CGCAACACCTTGCACGTTCATAATGTTAACTTCTCTCCGTGCTTCAATGGAATCTGCATCTCATATTTTCGTCCGATATTATCTCGGTAGGTATCGATCGTTGCGGGCCACAAGCGAACCTCGCACTCCAAGTACGCTTCCTGATTCTGGCCCGAAATCTCTTTGATCCTTGTCACCTCACAATATAGATCAGTCCACGTATTCATCCACTGGCCGAACTCCATCATCCCGCCGCTACTGTCGCATTCAAGCGATTCCGTCAATACCGCCGCCAAGGTCACAAGGAACCTGCCCGAACCAACCGAAGCAACATGCTCTTCCGGGAAAAGGCCCGCGTGCAACGTATCAATCCAACAAAACATCCGCATGCATTCACGCTGGCGAACCGCGGCTATTAATTCCGGTGTTTTACTTCTGCCGCCGCACCCAATCACACAAAGCACCGTTGCCAGCCACACGCAAATATTTTTCATTGCCCACGACCTTCGTGCTGATAAAGGCTGACGACCATTGCGAAACTTGCAGGTATTCTCAGGTTCATGGGACGTACTTATTGATGGCGGTTACTGTTGCCGCAGGTGTCGCACTTCCACAATGACAGTGCAGAACACCTGCACTTCAATAGACTCCACTGGGGAGGGTTGGCCAAGCCAAATATGCTGGAACTGACTTCGGGTACGCTTTTCCGGACCGACAGGGGATTCCTGCAGAGCATTACAATCGATAACGATGAACGTTAGCGTTCACCATGCGCCGCTCATTTTTGTCCGACGTTTAAACTCGTTCCCGCAAATCAGTCCTTTGAGTGCCGGGAGATTCCTAACGCCGCGATCTTGGAATTCAGCGTGGTTGGGCGGAGTCCGAGGATCTCGGCGGCACCGCCGGGGCCGTAGATTTTGCCGTGACTCCGCTTGAGTGCGGCTTCGATGGACTCCCGTTGTGATTCCTGGATTTGTTGACGGGTTAAGGGACGTGAATTTGCGGGTTCCCTGCCCTCTTCGAGCGTTTTGGAGCGGATGGGTTCCTGAAGTGAGAAACGTAGCGTGCGTCCGCCAGAAAGAATGACGGCGCGCTCAATCACGTTCTGCAATTCGCGGACGTTCCCGGGCCACGAATAGCGGATTAGCTCATCAAGATTTTCCGGAGACAAACGCAACTTACCATACCCTAACCGCTTGGCGGCGAGGTGAAGGAAGTGCTCGGCGAGCAAGGGGATGTCGTCACGTCGTTCGCGGAGAGCCGGCACTTGCAAGGGAAATACGCTGAGACGAAAGAAGAGGTCCTCGCGGAAACGTCCGGCGGCGACCTCCTTCGTCAGATCGCGATTGGTGGCAGCCAGAATGCGGACGTCGGTGCGACGGGTCTGTTCCTCGCCAACCCGTTCGTATTCCCCTTCCTGCAACACCCGCAGGAGCTTGCTTTGGAGGTCGAGCGGGATCTCCCCTACCTCATCCAAGAACAACGTGCCGCCGTCGGCTAGTTGGAAACGCCCCACTCGATCCCGTATAGCTCCGGTAAAGGAGCCGCGGACATGCCCGAAGAACTCGCTTTCGAAGAGCTCGCGAGGCACCGAGGCGCAGTTGATTCGCACCAGCGTGCGATCCCTGCGTTTGCTGCGTTCATGGATCGCTCGGGCAACGAGTTCCTTGCCTGTTCCAGATTCTCCGGAGATGAGCACGGAGCTGTCAGTGGGGGCCACCAGATCGATCTCTTGCATCACCTTTCGCAGGGCGGGACTAGTGCCGAGGAGTCCGCTGGAGTTTTCCCGTGCTTCCGTCTTGAGGTATTCGTTCTCGGATTCCAACTTTTCCCGCAAGCGATCGATTTCCTCGAACGCCCGGGCGTTGGCTATAGCCACCGCGGCCTGACCGGCAAAGACGCGCAACCATTTGAACGCCGAATCGTCGATGGGTGAGCGGCTGAATACCGCCAGCACTCCCAGGATTTCTCCGCGAAAGATCAAGGGATGGCCTACGAATCCCTGTATACCTTCGCGACGTACCCATTCCGGATGACGCGTCCAATGGGAGTCAGCCACCTCGTCGCGGAGGTGGAGTGATTCCCCGGAAGCAGCGATATGGCCGATTTTACGAACACCAAGCTGAATCTTCGCGAACTCCCCGGTGAGACGGGTCCAAGTCAGTCCGTCGACTTGGGATCGACCGGCGCTCGCGGCGAGTTCCAGCGAGGGGTCACCGGCCGTCGGGCGATTGAGCAGCCAGATCCGGGCGAGCGCAAATCCGGCAGAATCCGCCAGGCCAGACACCACGCTGTTCAGAACGACACCCATTCGCCGTTCCTGGGCCACCGCGAGGGATATGGATTGGAGAAGTTCCACATTCATCGTTTGGATTCTCAGACGCAATTTCGTCGTTGTCGACGACTAATCGTCGTTCAATTCATTCGGACGCGATGTCACCATTCTCGCAAAATGGCATTTTACGGGCAATTTGAGCTCAACGACGAATGGCACTACCGATGCTCGCATGCGTCCATGACTACAAATGGAGCTGAGGATTCGGTTTTTGGCGGGCATGGGCGGCCACTGTTTCGCATTATCGTTTACTGCTTCGCCCTTGGCTTCGCAGTGCTGCTGGCTTCGATGGAAACGGTACATTCCAATGGCACCGGTTTTGGATTCGAAATCGGCTGGCGAACCGTCGCCCTGTTTCTGGCGGGTTTGGTGGGAATGACCGTCTGCTTTAAGACCCTCTTTCAGTCGCCGCACCCATTGCGGCGCGGCATCGCCATGGGAATCGCTGCTGTCATCGGGGTCGGGGCCTTCCTCTATCCTCTGCGTTTCGTGCCTGCCGAGAAACTGGGCGAGATCTTTACCGGACTCGCCATAGCGGTGGGCGCGCTTTCGACGCTGGCATCGGTGCTCTATGCGATCAGCCGCTTTATGAAGGCGGATGAGATCCGGACGGAATTGGCTGAACGGAGAGCGAGATAATTATTAACCGCAGAGGTCGCGGATTTGCGCAGATGAAGAAGGAAAAGTGACTCGCAGAACGAACCTCTGGGGTGCGAGTCAACCGTTCATCACCTTGGGAAGCCAAGTCGGTTAAAAGAAAACGGCGGCCCGTTGCGGGGCCGCCGTTCTTCGTTGCCAAAAGGGCGATACGCCTAGCTTACCGAACGTGCAAGTTCGGTGTTGTTGCTGGCGTCGTAGATCTTCCAGGTTTCCGCGTGGAAAGCGGGATCGGGGCGGAAGGTGAGCCGGGCGAAGAACTTCTTCTCCAACTCGATGAGCAACCGTTCGTCCCGCGTGTGCAGACGGTCGGAGACTTCGGGATTGCACACGATCTTGATCTGGAAATCACTCTCGTCGCGCGGGCGTCCCTTCAGGATCTGGGTCAGCTTACGCTGGATTTCCACGCTCATGGTCTCCGCGCTCTTGATAACACCACGGCCACGGCAGTGCGGACAGTCTTCATAAAGCGATGACCGCACGGATTCGGTCTGGCGCTGGCGGGTCATTTCGATCAACCCGAGCTGGGAGATCGGCAAGACGTGCGTCTTGGCCTTGTCGCGGCGCAGGTTGTCTTTCATCCGCTGGTAAACCATCATCTGGTCCTTGGGATGTTTCATGTCGATGAAGTCCAGGACGATGATGCCACCCATATTCCGCAGGCGAAGCTGGCGCGCGATTTCGTCGGCGGCGTCCATATTCACCTTCAGGATGGTGCTGTCGTGATCCTTGGTGCCCGCCATCTTGTGCTTGCCCGTATTGACGTCGATGGCAACGAGCGCCTCGGTTTCGTCGATGATCAGGTAACCACCCGTCTTGAGCTGCACCTGGCGGCTGAAGGCGGATTCCAACTGGCGCGAGATATTATACCGGTCGAAGATCGGCTGCGCTTCATTATAGAAGGTCACCTTGCGGGCCGAACGCTTGCTGATACGTCCGATCATCTCGCGGATGTGGTCGTATTGGTGGCCATCGTCCACGACGATCTTGCTGACGTCCTCGGTCAAAAAGTCGCGCACCGTACGCTCAATGAGGTCCGGTTCCTGGAAGACGCAACTGGGTGCGGGATCGTTCTTGATGTGCGCCTGGATCCCGTTCCATTCCTCCAACAACATGGCGAGGTCGCGGACGAAATAGGCTTTCCGCTTCTCGATACCGGCGGTGCGGATGATGACTCCCATGCCCTCGGGAA
This sequence comes from Candidatus Limnocylindria bacterium, assembly GCA_035493435.1. Taxonomy (GTDB): domain Bacteria; phylum Verrucomicrobiota; class Verrucomicrobiia; order Limisphaerales; family UBA9464; genus DATJII01. The sequence goes on from DATJII010000056.1 coordinate 4,164, forward strand.
TCGATAGTTCCCGGACGATCTTCTTTAGGCGCTGGCGTTCCTCGTTATTCTCGATCTTGCGGCTGATACCCGACTGGTCGGAATTCGGCAGCAGGACGAGATAACGACCCGGCAACGAGAGGTTCGTGGTGACGCGTGGACCCTTGGTACCGATGGCGCCCTTGGTGACCTGGATGATGATTTCACTGCCCGGAGGATAGAGCCGGGGCACATCCTTTTGGGTGATTTTGGGCTTATCCTTGCGCTTCCGACGATCATCGTTGCGTTCGATGATTTCGACACTGGAATCGAAATTGTTCGGGATGATATCCCAGTAATGGAGGAAGGCGTTCTTCTCGAAGCCAATGTCCACGAAGGCGGCCTTGAGGCCGTCTTCCAGGTTCTTGACCCGGCCTTTATAAATACTGCCCACCAGGCGTTCGTCGCCCGTGCGTTCCACCGTGAAATCCTCGAGTTTGCCGTCTTCCAGCACGGCCACGCGGGTTTCCAAGGGCTCCGAGTTGATGATCACTTCCTTGATCGTCTTGGGCTCGGGATTGATGAGGCGCTTGACCTTCTTGACTGCTTCCTTGACCACGGCCCGGGCCTTGTCGAACAAGGTCTTGTCCTTCTTCGGCGGTGGCGCTTCGGAACCCCCTTCCGATTCATGTCTTCCACTACGTTCCGACGTGTCCTCGTGATGGCGGGGACGTTCGGGATTACGATAGCTTTGGTCCCGGCCGGACTTCGTGAGATCAGCGGGTTCCGCGTGTTCTGCAACGTCTTCGGGCAGGCCGGCGGCGCGATTCTCTGACTTGCGGATTTCCGTCTCATAGCGGCGCGTGTCGAAAAATCGTTCGTCGCCGGTGGTTTCCGCAATGGCATCCGAACGTGCGGCGGCCGAAGCAGCGCGGGTGGGCTTGGGTGCCCCCAAACCTCGCGCGGGCTTGAACCGCATGTTCATCTTACCTTTCTTGAATGTATGGCTCATGTTGGAGTCGTTTCGCCTTAATAATGACGGCGATAGAGGTGAACGTTCTGGAGGATGCCGATGGCGACCAACGAGCAAACCACTGATGTACCCCCCGCGCTAAGCAGGGGCAACGGTATGCCGGTCACCGGCACCAGCCTGATGTTCATGCCGATATTCACAAACACGTGAGTGAAAAGCAGTGTCACCACCCCCACGGCAAGAAGACGGCCCAGGCGGTCGCGTGCCTGTCCGGCTATCTTTAGCCCGGTGAAAATCACCACTGCATAGAGACCTAAAACAAAGACACTGCCGACGAAGCCTTCCTCCTCGGCAATTACTGAAAAAATGAAATCATTGTGGGCGCCCAAGCGGGGAAGATAACCCAAGGCATGCTGGGTTCCCTGCCGCCAACCCTTGCCCAGGATGCCGCCCGACCCAATTGAAATCAGGGCCTGGCGCACGTTGAGCGATTTGTCATTTTGGCGAAGACGGGCTTTCTGGCGTTCCTCGGGGGTGGCATTCTTGGGGGCGAAATCGGCGTTGAAATAGACCAGGAGACGTTCCCGCTGGTAGTCCTGCAATTTGACGATGCGGAAGCCCGGGGGGGCAAATACCACATCCGCCACAATCAAGATCACCGCCAAGGCGGCGCCCAGCACGAAGCGCCGCAGCATGCGCATGGGCGCTCCGGCAACATAGAGCATCACCAAAGTGACGGGCATGAAAACCAGGGCCGATCCCAAGTCGGGCTGTTTCAGGATCAGCAGGAATGGCAGTGCCGCCATGGCTATGGCTTTGAAAAAGAGCGCTGGGGAATGGAGTTCACCGGCGGGGCGAGACAGGAAATTAGCCATCGAGAACAGGAATGCCAGCTTGGCGAACTCCGAAGGCTGAAACTGAATCGGTCCTAAATCCAGCCAGCGTCGCGCACCATGCCGATCGGCCCCGAAAAGAAACACTGCGAGCAGGACAATGATGCTCGCCCAGTAAGCAATCAAAGCCCAGCGGGCGACGCGCCCGTAATCCACCAGGCACATGGCAAATACACAGCCCAAACCAGCGACGTAAGCCATGACCTGCCGAACGGCGGTATAGTCATACCAGGCGGCTCCGCGGGCACTCTCCAAGCGCCCCGTGGCGCTGAAAATGAACGCGGCTCCAATTAACATCAAACCCAGGACCGCCAGCCACAAAGGCCATTCGAAACTCTGCTCCTTGCGTTGGATGGGAGCGTTGACGTTCGCGGTGGCATTGGAAAGGTTCATAGGCCCGAGACGGCCCCCTTCAAGCCTGAATCGCGATCGCGCACGAACTCGTAAATCTGCCTCGCCACCGGGGCGCAAGTGCCACCGCCAGAAGCGCCGCTCTCGATGACCACGATGATCGTGTAGCGCGGATCTTCGTAGGGCGCGAAGCTGGTGAACCAGGTGACCTTGTCCTTGATGCCGTTGCCCTTGATTTCCGCCGTGCCGGTTTTCCCGCAGACATTATACCCCTTGATTCGGGCCCCTTTGCCGGTGCCCTCGTCGCTGAGCACATCGTCGCGCATCGCGGCGCGCACCCAATCAAAATACTGGCGCTTGATACTTAACTTGGTACGGACCTGTCCCTGGCGGATTCGATTCGCCTGGGAATCATCCAACTCACTGGCGTTTTCAATTCGATCCACCAACCGGGGCCAATAAACCGTTCCACCGTTGGCGACCGCGCTGATCATGCACGCCATCTGGATGGGGGTGACAGTTACCTCCTGTCCGATGCTGAAGTTGGCCAGTTTGCCCTGCGGCCACCCTTCTCGTTTCGCTTCGCCCACCTCCGGCACTTCTCCGATCCCTTCCTCGCGCGGGCTCAATTGAAGCTGGGTGCGCTCACCCAGGTGGAAGCGATGCGCCATTTCCATGAGTGGGTCGAAACCCATCTTCAGGCCCTGATCGATGAAGTAACTGTTGGAGGAGTGGATAAACGCCCGATGAAAGTTATAGACCCCGGGAGCGGCGCGATCGCCAATCATGCGATTCCCCAGCCGGTAGCCACCGTGGCCGGGATCAAAGGGATTGCCCTCGACCGTGAAGGTGGCGTCCGGATCCAAACCTCTCTCGAAGGCGGCCAACGCCGTCACAATCTTGAAAGTCGATCCCGGATTATAGGCACCCATGGTCGCGCGATTGATCTGGGGCCGCCGCACGGGATCGGAGTAAAACGTGTTGTAGTGCTCGAGATCGAAGCCGTCGATCCACTCCTGCGGCGGATAGGTCGGAGCACTTGCCATCGCCAGGATGTCGCCATTCCGCACATCCATGACCACCACGGCACCACGCTCGTCACCATTCACGCTGGCGAGCGCTTTCTCGGCGGCAATCTGCACGTCCAAGTCAATGGTGGTATAAAGATTCTTGCCCGGGACCGGCTCCGCAAACATGGACTCGCCGACCCGATAACCACCGCTGTTCACGAGGATGCGTTTCGCTCCGGCTGAGCCGCGTAAATCGCGGT
>DATJII010000057.1:0-5429 GCA_035493435.1 Candidatus Limnocylindria bacterium
TTTCTCAGGAGCGCCAATTTTTTCCAGGCGGTTGACGCATGGCATCGGGCTCTAAAGCCCGGCGACCATCGAGTGTTGCTTGATTCAGGGAAACAAAGAATATCTTTGGATCGGTGGGAGAAAGAGGCATTGGACTGCGACCCGTCGGGTAGTTCGATTGGCCCGTTTTTCGGGCGAGCGTGGGTAGACTTGTACGTGGATTTGACTACCACTGGGCATCGCAAGCATTTGGGGGGGCGTGACTTTATTGTTGCAACAATGCGGATTTGGCCCGCGACAAGCGAGACGTATCAGGAAAACGTTGGAAGAACTATTGAGGTGGAGATTGCGATGGACGAGCCGCGATTGGATGGAGTCGAATAAGACGGGCAATTTGGTGTCGAGTTCATTGTTCAGTTTCTGGGCGTCAGGCCGACTGGTTTGGGGAGTTACGGTTTGTTCCGATCAAGGTCAAAGCAGGATTCCTGATAGACGTCCGTGGAGAATGTTTGCAGGTTGTCGAAAGCTTCAATGGCGTTGAGATTATGCAAATATTGTGTCGAACCAAGCCGACGTAGTGCGATCGCGAAAGTGCATCACGGTTTCCTTGCCCTTGTAAGTAGTAAGCTGGACTTGGGCGTAGCCTGCCTTGGCCGCCACGCGCAGGGAGGGTTTGTTCTCGGGGCTGATGATGCAGGCGGTCTGGTTCTGGTCGAGGTGAGCATCGCCCCACTGGAGAACCGCCAATACGGCTTCGGTTGCGAGTCCTTTACCGTGGAACGTGGAGGCGAGGGCCCAGCCGAGTTCGGGGATGCCTTCCAAGGAAGGTTGGATTTCGCGTTTAAAATCGGCGAATCCCACTTCACCGACAAAACTCCCAGAATCCTTACCTTCAATGACCCAGTAACCGTAGCCGAGCCACTTCCAAAGCCCGGCGTATCGCAGCATCCGCGACCAGACCTCTTCTCGAGTTGACGGGACACCGCCAATGTATCGGGTGACGCCTGGATCGGCCCACATGGCGGCACAGTCAGCGAAATCATCCGGTCGATGTCCCCGCAAACGCAGGCGGCTGGTTTCGAGGACAGGGACATCCGAGCGCAGGGTTGAAGGTGGCACGTCGCAGTGTTGTTCGGTCAACGGCCCGGTCAAGTCTTGGATTGGAAGGGTTCCCCGGTGGCGAAGTCTCCTCACACTTTGACCTTGAGGCAGCCTTTCCGTTGCTCCATCTGCGCAGATCTTTCCCCATCTGCGGTTAAAATGTCTTTCCACCCTCCATCGATTGGTTGTTCTTGCCTTGGTTTAGACCGGGAAGAACGTTAACGGAACGACCCAGGCATCCACATCAGTGGAATCGGCTTGCCTCGGCGGCGCGTTCGGGCGAAGTAACACGCGGTAACCCGGCAGGTCCGGTGTTGCCCCAAGGCGCCCGTAGCTCAGTTGGATAGAGCATCTGCCTTCTAAGCAGAGGGTCCCGTGTTCGAATCACGGCGGGCGCGCCACTTGCCTTTTCCCGGTTCTTGGGTCTTCTTGTCAGATGCTGTCGCTGGAAGCGCTTGCCGAATTGACCGCGAAATACCGCTCGGATCTTGCCGTGCCGGTTCGGGAATTCACGCTGGGTACCCACACCTTCAAGCCATCGCCCGAGGTTTCGCTCATGGGCGTGATCAATCTCTCGGCGGATTCGTGGTATCGGGAGAGTGTGTGCCTTGGCGCCGACGCCGCAATTCGTCGCGGCCGGGTGCTCCAAGCACAAGGAGCTGCGATTATCGACATTGGCGCGGAATCGACCTTGGCCCATGCGGTGCGCGTGGATGAGGCTGGTCAGAAATCGGCATTGTTGCCGGTGGTTCGAACGCTGGCGGGCGAGGGGATGGTGGTCTCGGTGGAGACGTATCAGCCAGAGGTGACACGAGCCTGTCTGGAGGCTGGAGCAAAATTGCTAAATCTCACAGGCACCCAACGAACAGCGGAAATGTATCGGATGGTGGCGGATCACGACGCAGCAGTGATCATTTGCTATGTCCAGGGGGCGAACGTCCGGGAGGTCGCAGATTTCGATTTCGGCGGGGACCCAACGGCGATGATGTACGAGTATTTCGCCCGCCAGATCGAGGAAGCGGAACGGAACGGCGTCACGAAGCTGTGGATCGATCCTGGGCTGGGTTTCTATTATCGCAACCTGCAGGACAGTTCAGTCCGGATCCAGCATCAAATGCGGGTATTCCTGAACACGTTTCGCCTGCGGCGACTCGGGTTTCCGACCTGTCACGCGTTGCCTCACGCGTTCGAATGTTTCGGAGACGAGGTCCGATGCGCGGAACCTTATTTCGCGGTCTTGGCGGCACTCGGTAAAACCGATTTGTTCCGAACCCACGAAGTGCCGCGCACCAAGGCGGTTTTGGATACGCTCAGTGTTTGGCGCTGAGGTTAATTCACCGGATTCGACGGCCGCACTCAACTGGAAGTGGAAGTGGAAGTGTTGGCGTTGTTCCGGGCCGTTTCTTCCGATTCCTGGATCATTTGCATCAAAGCTGCCTGTTGCGAGGCGGTGCCGGGACTGCTCTGGGTGGCCAAGGTAGCCATACCGAAACCGCATCCGCGCATTTCGTTCTGCCACAACGGTTCGCCAGTGGTCGCGTTGATCGCGAAAAGGTGCCCGCAGGTGGACGCATAGATGACGTTCCCCTCAACGAGTATCAGCACTGCGCCGCTGCTCTTCAGGTTTCGCCGCCAAAGGGTCTGGCCCGTCGATTTCTCCAAGGCCACCACCGATCCTGCCATGCCAACGTAGAGGATGGCTTCCTTGTCCACTTTAGGTGAGAGACGCGCCGATTGTCCCAGTGGGCGATTGTTGATGATGTTTTGATTCATCACCGTTACTAAACCGCGATCGGGGTCGGAGGTAACGGGGAATTGGGCGGGGCGGTGCGGCTTCCACTTTGGAAAGTAGAAGAGCCGGCCCGGCTCTTAAAAGGGTCCGCGGTGCGACGCCGCCCGCAGGTGGGCTGTGGCGAGGAGGCGATTTGAGCGTCTGATTAAGCGGCGGGCCGCCGCTTCAACCTTAGGCTTACGAGGCCAAGTGGCGTTGCTGGCGCTTGGGGAAATGACCGGCGCTTTCAGGGACATTCGATTCACGCATGGGCTTTTTCTCAGTGAGCCACGGAGGAAGATCGTTGCGGCCCGCTTTGAGGTAGTCATCGGCCAGGGCGGCTTTGACTTCGGATGTGTCTAGAATTCGAACCCGGGTAAGAAACGCGTAGAGGAGTTCGTATTGCCGTCCCAAGGCCACGCCGCTCGTCTTGACTCCTTCGCCGTGCAGCCAGTCGCTGAATTCCAATAAGTTCCAAAACGGCGACGCCGGGTTTTCCATACTCGCTGGCCGTTCCCAGAGCCAACTGAGGGTCTGCCGGAAGTTGCCGCTATTGCCGAAGATGTCCCAAAATTTGGCGAACCGCCGGAGGCGTCCCAGTGTCGCGAAATCCATAGTTTTGGTTTGCAGGACTTCGTAGGGCGGATGGGCGCTATAGACCATTCCCCAGGCGGCATCGTGACGGATGATCGGCGTCCCGCGGAGCCGCTTGAGGATGCCCACCTGGATCTCCTGGGGGCGCAGGCCGATCATGCGATCAAAGCCTGCGCCAAAGCTGGCCAGGTCTTCGCCCGGGAGCCCGGCGATAAGGTCGGCGTGGATGTGAACGCCGCTCGCGGAGCGCAACCACCGGAAGTTCTCGTTTAGGCGGTCATGATTCTGGCGGCGGCTAATCAGTTTCTCCACCTCGAGATTAAATGTCTGGATGCCGACTTCAAATTGGAGACTGCCCGCAGGGAAGCGCGCGATAATCTCTCGGAGTTGCTCGGGCAGTCGGTCCGGCACCATCTCGAAATGGACGAACAGGCCATCAGTCCAGCGCTCCAGAAAGAACTCCAGGATACGACGGCTGGTCGCGAGATTGAGGTTGAAGGTCCGGTCCACGAACTTGAAATGCTTCACGCCGCGGTCCAGCAGGGATTGCATGGCAGCGAGAAACGGCTCCAAGGCGAATTGCCTGACGGGCACCTCCAGCGAGGAGAGGCAGAATTCGCAGGTGAAGGGGCAGCCGCGCGAGGCTTCTACATAGATGACCCGGTGGGCGCAGTCCCGCCCGTCGTACTCGGAATAGGGCAACGCGAGCTGCGTCACGTCCGGCAGTTCGGCGGGTATAATCTTCAGGGCCGGTTTTCCCCCGTTCAACAGCAACTGGCAGATCTCGGCGAATTTGAGATCTGCTTCGCCGGTGATGGTGTAGTCAGCAAGCCGGATGATTTCCTGGCGGTCGCACTCAAAGGAAACTTCGGGTCCGCCCAGGACGATCAGCATCTCAGGCCGCACGCGTTTGAGGATCGTCACCAATTCAGTCGTGGCCGCGACGTTCCAAATGTAGACCCCCAAGCCCAGTATCCGCGGATTCTGGGCCAGGATGACTTCGGCGATGTCGACGGGGCGCTGGTTGATATCGAACTCGGCGATGGCGCTACGCGAACGCAACTCTCCCATATTCGCCAACAGGTATCGCAACCCGAAGGCGGAATGGATGAACTTCGCGTTTAATGTGCTGAGCAGGATCTCCGGCATCGACCGACGCAAGGTACACGGTCTGGAGCCAAGCTGCCAGAGGTAGCCGCAGGGGGGAGTTTCCTTAACCGCAGATGGGGAAAGATGTGCGCAGATTTCGGAGTTTTCGGGCTGGAATCGTAAGCTTTGAAACCACCACGCACGTCCACCTGCCAATGTCGACACTCCCCGGGAATTGCATAACAGCTTGTTGAACAGGCTGATGCAATTTTACAGTTTTTTAGACCGCGTTGGTGGCGATATAGGCCCGATGCCCCAATTTTGGCATTGGTCTTTTCTCCTCACGTCGGTGGTTGCGGGGTGTTTTTCTGGCCCTTGGTTATCCCCAGGGCCTTGATGCGAGAGGCGAGGGTGGTGGGCTTCATGTGGAGGATTTCGGCGGCGCCGTTGGCGCCAAAAATCCTGCCTTCCGCCTGTTTCAATGCCGCAATGATGCTCTCGCGTTCCCGGCGTTTGAGTTCCGTGCGGGTGAGGACATTGCCGAGGGGTGGAATGGCGGCCGGGACGGAAGCTGGAACTTCGGTCTTCGGTTCCGGCAGATCAAACTTCAAAGGGCCCCCTTGAGAGAGGATCACCGCGCGCTCAACAGCGTTTTGGAGTTCCCGTACATTTCCGGGCCAAGAGTGGCTGACGAGTTGCTCGAGTGTCGTTGGAGGCATTCGAGACATCGGCCGATTCATACGCCGCGCGGCTTGCTTCACGAAGTGCAGGGTGAGGGGAGCAATGTCATCCCGACGCTCGCGCAAGGGTGGGATTTCCAGCGGAAAAACGCTAAGCCGATAGAAGAGATCCTGTCGAAACCGTCCCGCGTCCACTTCCTTCTTCAGGTCACGAT